>NZ_JYNH01000071.1 GCF_000960765.1 Desulfosporosinus sp. I2
GTGTGTTAGCAATTGCATTTAAACTTATGCTCAAAATTTCTTATCTTTAAAATTTTAAAACCATCCAGGATATTTGTTAATAAAGTATTTTGCTTATTTATATTTCTTTGAGGTTTCAATTCTACAAATACCATAACTACAGGCAATAATTAAAAATGTAATAGCGTCTAGCAAAAAAATAAAGCTTATCCCCAATATTCCATATATCATTGCCGCTACAGCAGGTGCTACTACCAGACTAATCTGGGTAGTCATGGAGCTTATAGTGTTTCCCTGTATTAGGGCATCCTCATCCAGTATGTTGGGTATAATAGAGGCATCAGCAGGTATATAAAAACTCTCGCATATCGAAATAATCAAAACCACAAAATATATCTCAATTTCAGAGGGCTGTGAAATAAAGGTTTTTAAAAAAATAACAGTTAACAGTACACCTCTAAAAATGTCCAGTCCTATTATTATTATCTTCTTGTCGAACCTGTCCGCTAATGAACCTGCAATAGTCCCGAACACCATCGTCGGAAATGCACCAATCGCTATAACCGTTGCAAATTGAGCCGCCGAGCCTGTTAATTTCAGCATATATAAAGCAAGAGCAATTGTTAAAGCTTGGTCGCCTATCAAAGTTATCGTACTTCCAAGGATATAAAGTACAAAGCTCCTGTTTTGAAACACTTTTACAGTCATTTTCCTTCTCCAACCTCTACGACATCCATTATACTATTCTGTGTTTATATGGGAAATCCTCCATAAGTTGTACGCATAAGAACTTATTCGAATTATTTGGTTCCCTAAACTAAGAATACAGCCTTTCCTCTACTAAGCCTATTTTTCCATTCTCTTCTTAACCCTCAATATTGTGCCCTGAATATAAGTATCGTTTTGAAATTTAAACCTTTCATCTTTAGTCAAATGATTCAGCAATTCTTCTTCGTTAAAAATAAGATATCCATCTACAAGTAATTGACAATATACGTCGTCCAATTCTCTCCCTTTCCTTTTTCCTTTTAGATAATCATAACAAAAATCAGAAGTTTCCTTGTTCAGTCTTAATATTTTAGGAGCTGAAATCCAATTGAAGTCTTTTTCACCTTTTCCTAACGCAAACAAAGCATCCAGAATCGAATGTCCTATATCCTCATTATCAGGGTGTTTATATATAACGGTTTCAAATAATCAATTGCTTTTTCGTACTCTTTACATAGAACATAAGCCTCTCCCAAACGCCATTGTGCGTAAATATCCTTGGGGTTATTCTCCGCCATCATCTGTCTAAGCTTTTTTAATCCTTCGTAATCCCCCTTGCTAATGAGTTCATAGTCATCTTCCCAATCTTCATATCCATCCTCGCCAATATTATAGTCAAGTTCCTTTCTACGGCTATTAAGGTCTATAATTCTGTTTTCATTATCCAAATAGATTACCTCTTCCTAGGATTATTTAAATTTCATCGACTTCAAAAAAATAAAACAACTACAGACGTAGATTAACTTTCGCTTTCTCCATGAATTCGCTTTCCACCAAATGCATGAATAGTTCTTGTTCCAGCAATACACTTTCCCCATTGCTCCGTCCCCTTTGGAATAAGAATTTCATCACCTGGATTAAGAACATACTCTTTATCATTCATTATTACTGTATATTGTCCGCTAACACAAACCATGTACTCAACAAATTCATGAGTATGTTTCTTGGAAATTCTGTCAGAATGACATGTCCAAAACGCCATTTGACTGCCATCTGCACCATTGTAAAAATAGCCTTCAATATCTTTTGTATTTTGCTCCTTACTGCTGATACGATTTAAACTACTTTTCATAAACTCTGGGAAATCTCTCACACCTAAAACCACCTATTATAAAATATGGTTAACGGGAAGTTATCAATTAGTCAGGATATCCTACGCTATATTTTTGTGATTAATTCGCATCTATTCCTGGACAATTTCTATTATTCTATCTACAGTTTCTAATATTGAAAGGTCTGTTGTATCAATTTTTTCTGTGGACATATTATTATATAATTCAAGACGTTCAATGCTTCGATTTATTGATGAGTCATCTCTCAAATTAAGTTGAATATCCTTTACTATTCTCTTTTTTAGAACTTTTTCCGAACAAGTAAGAGTTATCTTAATAACCTCAAATTCTAAATCGTTTAAAGGTTGTAATATAAGATTAAAAATATCTTCGAGATGCATAACCCAGTTAAATATAGTATACTCCAATGATGAATTAGTAAGGAAACTTCTTAATAAAAACGTTATATTATTTATCACCATATTTTTATTTTCATCATTTACAGTAAAAGGATTCATCATCCAACACCAATCACCATCAAGCCACACTGAATTATTAAGGTTTTTATTTAGTTCTCTACAGGTTTCAGTCTTTCCGACACCCATAGTTCCATTAATTATTATTAATTTTTTATTCATTTTAATTTTAATCCCCTTATGTGTTAAGCAATATATTACGAATGCAAATTAAAATAATAGTTAGAATATGGATTTTGTGAAGTCCAACCTGTCCATTGTATCGGCACAAAATAAGAAAAATGCGAAATTGGCTTTATCGCCTGATAACCTATAATGTTTATTTATCTTTGGGCTTTTTGTGTGCTATCGAATTAAACGTTAGTCTCAAAACCATAGGGATTACAGCATAACCAGCATTTGCTTTCCCGCCAGTAGCCAAAACATAAATTGCTCCACATATTGTTAATATTCCAAATACATTTGACAGTATTTTTGCCAATTCCACTACCCCCCCTTGTTTTCAAATATATATAATATTAGTTTGCATTATCCTACCGATGGTCACCAGTATAAGAATAATTAGCAGTTTAAGCGTAGAGACCAAGGGCTTGTATAATACCAATGCGAAGCTAGATATCCTATCCTACGCTTAATAAGAATGATGCGACGAAAGTTAAGTATCTTCTACCCCTTCTCAATATATAAAATATATTGAGAAATTTATTTTATTAATATTTTAACCTTCTCATTTCTTTCTTCTATTTTATTTTTCATACTCGTACATACAAGTTCTATACAAAATGGAAACTGTTGTTGTATAGCTTTTATCCCGACCTCTGTTAGACCACCTTTATTCGCTACTTCACAAGAAATTATTTTGGGGTCTTTTCTTGAATCCAAAACATAATCAATTGTCCCTTTTAATGATTCATAAAATATTTCTTTTTCATCAAGGCTTTCAATGTTAAAGTATTCATTAAAATAGTCTAATATTGTACAGAATAGGCCTGGTGAACAGGTAGTTAGAGTACCTATTCTATTGAAATTCATATCATTTTTAACACGATATAATTTTGTTACTGGATTTAAAAATTTATGAAAATCATTTAGTTCTCCCTCTGTTACTTTATCATTGCAATCAAACAAACTCACACCTTCACAAATTTGCCAATTTATATTGGGGAGCAACCTAATGACCTTTAGACCACTAAACTTGTCATTTAATAACTCTAAAGATAGCCCGTTTGCACATGAAACAAGAATAGAATTTGTTTGCTTTAACTTTTCAATAAAATTCAAATCCAAATTTATTATGGCATCTACTGAAACAATACAAAAAAGAATCGTTCTCTCCTTTATCAGCTCATATAAACTCTCCGTTTTTTCAAGGTTACTATAAATGCTATTTAAATCATTTATTTTAGACTCGGTTCGGTTAAATATTGAAATTTCTGCATCTGATACTCTGCCCAAACCTGTAAGCAATGATTTTGTTAAATGGCCTGCTCCATAAATAGAAACATTAATCATTTATACTGCTCCTTATATAATTAGTTTCGTAAGATTTTTATCCTACGATGCGTCACAACATATGGATTTTGTTAAGTTCAGTTAGCAAGTAGAATACCGTACGAAATCAAGAATAACTAGAAGCTTTAAGATGTTCTAATACAGATTCGGTAATTGGGTCTTTAGTGAAGTTAAGTTGCCATAATTTTTATTTAAATGGTTCAATAAATAAAGGAGTTGTGACAATAATCACCCTGCATTCAAAATTTCTAGCGATAGAATCGATTACAGGCTCTTTCAGCCTCTATTATTTTAGCCTTTATTGCTTTATCATCAGGATTTTCTTCAAGCTTTATAAGTAGCTCTAAATACAACTTCTTAGAGGATTGATTACAAAGTCTATTAAGGAAAACCGTAAATACACCTAAAAGCAGAAAAGCTAATATTTCTATTATTACAGGCATATTAGGTCATCCCCCTATTGTTACGATATTAACCCAAAAGAATAATGCAATTAACTACTCGGCTCGCAAAAGGCTATTTTCCTAAAACGACCTGCTCTTCTAATTGCCGATAACCTTGTATATCAACTGGTAAATAAATTTTGTAGTTACCTTGATTTATAAGTTTATCAGTATAATTATCCCAGGCCTTTGTTGCTTCATTCTGTCCTTTCGGAATCGACTGTAATATAGAGTTTTTTAGTTTTCCCCTGCCCAAAAATATCTGAGTTATACTGATTATACCTGGAGAGTTGATGTAATCAGATGCGTTACTAAAACCATTGTCTTTAATAGTTTTATTGTAAGTTATTTTGGCAAAGTCACTATCCTGTAACGAGTCCATCGATTTTTCCTGTTGCTCCAAATATGATTTAGCTTCATCAGCTGTTACGGTTTTTCCTTGATTTTCTACCTCATTATCTATTAAAGCATTCTTTACTAACAAGCCTAATGCAACTTTCTCATAAAAGGATTCGTCCTGTGGCTTTTTCATATTATTAACATAATCATTTTGCTTAATTGTTACTTCCCTCGTTAGTTGTAAACCAGTTATTTTGGTATCTCCCACCTCGGCAACTACATCTGGATATTTAATGTTTTTTATATTATTGAGCTCAGGGGTTTCTATGTTAGTAGTGCTTCCGACAGTACCTTGAACAACTTGGATGTGGTTATTGGTCTGTGCTTCTTGTTCAATTTTTTGGTTACAACCAGACGAAAATAAACCCAAGAATATCACAGGAATAGCATATAATAAAATCTTCTTTAACAACCAAATTCCTCCTTTCAGTATGAATTATATCATCTTTCATTCAAAGTATTTAACAAAAACGGCTAGTCACTCGTTTCTTATATTTTGCACTTATCCTACCAATGCGTCACGGCATATGAATTTTGCGATTGAGTTAAAAACGATTTAATAATAGCCAAATTAAATGTAACCTGATATACTCAATTTGGGCAGTATCATTAGAACTGCACCTTTTTATGGAACCCGAACAATTTATATGGTTCTGCCTAGACCTGTTATGGGCCAGGACAGAGGGAAAAACTGTTATATTTAAGAAGTTCCTTCTGGCATAAGGAACTTCTTTTATGTGAACATTGTTTTCTCACCTCTCCTGAAAAAAGGAGGAGAAATTATGAAATCAACAAAAGGCTTCTTGGAAATGAAAAATCAAAGAAAAAAGATTGTCATGGTAACTGCCTACGATTATCCATCAGCCAAGCAAGCAGAGCAAGCAGATGTGGACATGATTCTTGTTGGTGATTCTCTTGGCAATGTTGTGCTCGGTTATGATTCAACCGTCTATGTGACGATGGAAGACATGATTCATCATGCTAAGGCAGTCAAGCGTGGAGCTTGCAAAACTTTCATAGTTGTGGATATGCCATTTATGAGCTATCATCTATCAGTCAGGGATACACTTTTAAACGGAGCAAGGCTTATTCAGGAAACTGGTGCTCATGCTGTAAAAGTTGAAGGAGCTGATGGAGTGCTCTTACATATCGAAGCACTTGTAAAAGCTGGTATTCCTGTTGTATCTCATCTAGGGCTTACTCCACAATCAGTGGGAGTCCTTGGCGGATTTATTGTTCAGGGGAAAGATGCTGAAAGTGCTAGGAAAATAGTCGAGGATGCAAAACGATGTCAGGATGCAGGGGCATTTGCAATTGTACTCGAATTAGTTCCAAGACAGCTCGCCGAAGAAATTTCATCTTTACTGTCCATTCCTACGATAGGGATTGGAGCAGGTGTTCATACTGATGGACAAGTGCTTGTATACCATGACATTCTCACATACGGAATAGAACGCGTCTCGAAATTTATTAAACCATATGCAAATGTTGACAAACAAATTATTGACGGCCTACAGGCATATGTTAACGAAGTACGAAACAAACTTTTCCCTGATGACCAGCATAGTTTTACGATGAAAGAAGAAGAATTAAAGACTCTTTACGGTTGTAGGGAATGAACACCGCCACTTCCTATATCAGAGATTAAGAAAAAAGCTAAAAGAGTGAACGAATAAATAGAAAAATTATTGCTTGAATATTGTCTCGCAAACCTGAAAATGCTGATTCACCATTCTTTTTTAAGGGTAATCAGCATTTTTCAAATTTAAACGGAAAAAGAGGTTAAAATCGTATACTTATGTAGCAATGCTAGAATGACTTTGTTTCTTTAACAACATACACAATGTCATAATCCTGAAAGATGTCTTTGATAGCATTCAGGTTTATTCTTGACCCGCTTAAAAGAACTGCATGAATTCTTTCATCCTTGTGTGCAATATTTAATATTGAATCAAACATTTCCTGTTTTTACGCATTTCAGCCTCCAGAATAACTGTTCTTTCAATCCTACGCATGCTGTCTGAAACTAAAGTGGCCATCACTTTATGCAGTTGGGTTTAAGAAAATGCGAAGCAATTATTTTTAAACTTCATAATCCGTAACTACTCTTTCATCTCTAACCTTACTAACAAATTCAGAAACCTTTAAATGGTCAGGATGATTTTGATATAAGACTAAATCTCCTATATTATCGAATTCTGAATATAAGACAACATCATATGAATTTTCAGACTGATTGATATTAATACCAACTTCAATATGCCTAATTTGAGCAATACTATTTAATAGACCTTCTAAACTCATTTTTAATATTTTGGCATTTTCCGATTTACTTTTCCCTTCAGCAAATTCCTTCAATTTCCACATTACAATATGTTTAATCAAATCTCTCACCTTCTTGATATAGTTTAATCGAGATAACTGAATATGTCCCAGGATATCGATAACTGGAATCTACTAATGACCCCTGAAACTGAGGTGGGGCGGTAATTGGAACGATTTAAGAGTGCCAAAAGTTATTTAACTGAGTCTATTTGAAAAGTTATACTTCCGCTGTGCTTTTGCCCTTTATCAACCCATTCTATATTTACATTGACCTTGCCAATATAAAAAGTACTCTTTCCCTGCGATTCAATTGGAGATTTTGGCTGTAACGTAGGAACTTTAAGAGTGATGCCTGTAGAGAATTTAATCATTACATCTTGAATTTCTGAGTTGCCATTGTACTGAATACTTGTTCCTAATATTGGCGTCATTGTAATAGTCCAATCTTCCAGTCCATTTTTGGATATGCTTTTGGAAGTGGCATTTTGTATAACCTCATTACTTACAGCAGGCAATTTGGATTCACTGGCATAAATACCAATACTACAAATTACAATAATTGCTAAAACTAAGTCAATTACAATTATGGTAGGTTTCTTCATGAAATCCCCCCTCAACTAATCTACAGTACCTACAAATCTGTTGCATTTATATAAACTAGTAATTGCCAAGATAACGGCACTACTTGGCAAGAACTTCTTTTGCCAATTTAACAAATTCATCTTTGTTGGAAAGTAATGCGGGGTGTTATTAAGCCTTTTTGAAAAACATCCTGATAGCAAAATATACTAATGCTAGCCCAACAGTAAAATTAAACGTTGCGATTATAGAAACGGGTAAGAACTTTCGTGTAATGCTTCCGATGACCGCGATGACTGTCAAAAAGAATATTGTTGATAATACAGAACCTAAGCCAAAGAGATAACCATCACTTCTTGTTAGTTTTTCTTCAGCTATTTTGGTTGAAAAGACTCCCGCCCAAAATAGTATCGTTAAAGGGTTTGATGCAGTCAAAACCATTCCTTCAATAAACGAATTTTCTGTTCTAATCCCATTGAACAAGCTCAAATTCGGCAAAACTTCCCATCCAAATGTCCCAACGATGATATGTAACCCAAATATTGCAACAATTATTGCACCAAACAGTTTAAGTACCTGCTTTACACCTTCCTTATCAATAAATGATGCAATTCCAAATATCGCTAACAAAATGTAAAGTGCATCAATTATCGCAACGCCTAAAACAGCCAATTCAGCAGTTAGTAATCCCCTATTTCCTCCCAAGGTGAATATAAAGACACATACTGGTCCTATTGCAAACTGCAACATCATCCCTAGCTTAAATCCTTTTGTAATCACAGAAAAGCCTCCAAAATAATTAATGCTGATTTAACCAATATGCTTTATATCCTTAGATTTTACTTTCACGGACCACTATTAGCCGAAGCAACATACCAACCTTTATCCGACTTCTTCATGTCGAAGAAGTATATGTTTACCCCGTCAACCCTTCCCTGATTACTTCCCCGCCAATTATATTTACAATCTACTGTTGCCACATATCGAGTAGAGCTCAAACTAAATGACGAATCTTTCTTTTCATCTAATATCCGATAACTACTTGTGTTAGTGTCCAAGTAAACATTAATTGCTTTTTCAGGTGTACCGCCATAAGGAGTTCGGTAAACACAAACAATTCCAAGAACGATAAGACTGATACACAGTATCAAGGCGATAGATTGAAACGTTTTTCTTTTCGTCATGTTCTCAAATCCGTCCTTTTTTCGACCAAAAAATTAATCGCCTATCTTTAAGATAAATCTTTTTCTTCATCTGAAGGTGTCCGAATCCAGGATGATAGTAAAACATAACCACAAACAATCCCACTGATGTCAAGACTTCTTGGGTCTGTAAGCATGAATTTATACCAGTCATACTTAAACAGAAGTGGTCTTTGAATTAACAGAGACAATACGAGATTAATATTGTAAAGGAATGTTGGAATACCTACAGGGAGAAGCATCTGCCAGTCAATTCTCCATTTCCCGTCTTGACGAATACGCTGAAATAATCCTGGCACTGCTAAAACCATTCCTATCACTATAGGATATAACGCCATAAAAATATATAAAGGAAATGGGTGAAATGTTCTTCCAGCTTGAATTCTTAAATTCTGACCAAGGATAAATCCCCAGTACATGATGACACCGACGAATAGGGTATAAAATAGATAACCCATGAATCTTTTCACAAGTACCCTCCCTTTCGTACAGTTACTTCAAATATGTTCTGATTCAGATTTAAAAAGCACCTATTTTAAAACCAACGACAATTGTATCAATCATAACTAACAATAGAAATGCTCCTGCTCCTATAGACAAATAGCCTGATTGATAATTTTCCTTTCTCTGCAAAATAGTATCCATACCCATAAATAGCATCATTAAGCTAAGACTCCCTTGCATAAAAATACGAAGAAACCAGTTTTCCATATTAAAAAATCCCGAAACAGCAAAAATAAGGGTTACAACGGAAAAGAATTTATATAGGATTTTAAACAGTCCCTTTTCCAACACGAATTTTATCAACGCACAACCACCCAACTCTCTATTTACTACAAATATCTTTTAGTACTTAATATAATGATGTGAGCTATTTAATTATTCCCAAGAGCATTCTCTAGGGCAGACCTTAACTTCGGGAACTTGAATTCAAAACCAGCGTTAAGAAGTTTCTTCGGGATAACCCGTTGTCCATGTAATAACATTTCCGCCATTTCTCCTAATACTATTCTCAATAAAAACTCAGGCATTGGCAACCAAGACGGTCTAGTTAATACCTCACCTAAAATCTTACTGAAGTCTTTCATTCGCATGGGGTATGGTGTTGTTGCGTTTATAGGGCCAGTTAGCTCTTGATGTTCGATTATGTACCTTATCATACTCGTTAAATCTTGAATATGAATCCACGAAATCCATTGATTTCCTTTACCTAAAGGACCGCCTAAGTAAAATTTAAAGGGCATTGCCATTCTGTTGAGAGCACCCTCACTTCCTAATACTACGCCAATCCGAATAGTTACTACTCTGGTCAAATCGCTTTGAACCTTGTATGCCTCGTTCTCCCAAGCTCGGCAAACTTGAGCCAGAAAGTCCTCCCCTGCTTCTTCGGACTCAGTTATCTCCTCATCCTGGCGGTCTCCATAATAACCAACTGCTGAAGCGTTAATTAAGACTTTGGGCTGAATGATGCGATTATTTATGGCTGTAACAATGGCTTCAGTAGTTCTAATCCTGCTAGTTAATATTTCCTGCTTGACTGTCTTAGACCATCGACGATTACCGATTGACTCACCCGCTAAGTTAATTACTACGTCTGTTTCCTGTAGTTTATTAATAGAAGTTAGCGGGGAACTATTGTCCCATTCAATTACCTTAACTTCATTTTCTAAGCTATTTGTGGTTTTTGAGGGATTCCTCGTTACTACGTATACCTGATATCCATTAGCAAGTAATTTCTCTGTCAGGTTTCTTCCAACATAACCCGTACCACCAAAAATTAAAACTTTTATCTTTCCCACCTCCAGAATGAAATTAACCGAAACTATTTAGTAATAGACATTAGCCCTTACCACTAATAAAATTCATATATTGACTGTATTATTCTGAGTAAGTATTTTTGTTACCTTTAGGGCGATAAAATAGAGGATTAGGTAAAAGGGAATATAACTATAGGCAGTGTAATTGTACAAGCTCGCAAACAGCCCCAAGAATACCAGAGTTGTTATAACGCCATTAATCCATGTACTCATTCTCAACTTGAAGGTTAATATCCCTATGAAAACCGAAAGTACAGGATAAATTATGAACAAGAGCATGAGTATAATCCCTTCTCCTCCATAGTTAGGGAGGCTAAAGGCATAGTAGCTGGGAGATACAATGACCAAGGTTTCAGCGAATAGTAGCATTATTTCTTTAAGAAAAATGGCGGGTATTTTGTTCTTCATTTAAGACCCCCCCAGGATTTTCCTTCAACTTCCACAGGCTTCAATCATTTAACCGTTGCTCAAGTATAATAGCTCTTGGATGAAATCCAAACCTTCTATAGAAGTTTAGTACTTGTTCGTTTCCCACTGCGATATTTAACCTTTTCTTTGTTATAGAGTTTTGCTCCAACCAATTAAGTGCCCTTTCCATGAGGACAGCCCCCAAACCCATTTTTCTATATGTTTCGTCCACGAATAATGACTCGATTTCCCCCATATCATTGTCAATCGTTGTAACGCAATAACCAATAGGTTCCTCTGGCACTCGCAGAACTGCAATGTCAATTCTTAATTGTCCTGTTTCTGTCCGACTTAGCCAAGATGCCTTTCTTTGGTCAAAAGTCATCAATGCCATGCTGTCCCGAAAATGGGTGGAAATTGTTTGATGATGGATATTGAGTTTCTTCCAAAGCAAACCAACCTTATCTAGTAGTTCCACACTTCCTTCAACGAAATGAACATCCGCCAAATCTTCCGCCCCCTAGCAAAACTCTTATTCCTTAAGCCCACATATATACTCATAAAATTATCCTTTCGCAACAAAGAAACTCTCCTTTTCTAAAATTGACCTTCCCTGATACTCTGTAACCCTGTTTCTTGTAAAAATTGACTGCTTTAGTGTTTTCACTAAAGACATCCAGGCGAATTGCCGTACATCCATTTTCTTTAGCTAATTTCTCTACAAACTCGATTAAACTTCTGGCTATACCTTTTCCTTCATAGTTTGGATGTACCATGAGTCTATGAATAATTGCAAACTTTCCTTGTTCATGTAACCATTCGACAGCTTTGTATTCTGGTTCCTGGTCATTATTCAGAACGATGCAACCTATAATTTCTTCTGATTCTTCATGCACAGCAATATAAAGAGAATGGTTGTTTATATCTTCTTGAAATATTTCCTTATTGGGATAAATGTCATCCCATTGGTCAATGTCTTTACGTTTCATGTTTTGTGAGCAATTCCTACACAATTTTAGGATTTCATCGAGATGTTGTTCTGAAGCCCTGGTAATTTCCAATGTGTTAACTCCCTCCGATTGTATCTAAGCAGGGTTAATGATTAGCTCTGGACTTTAAATCTGAACCCATGTATGCCCACCATCGATTGTCTTCCATAAGACACCGTCAATAATTGCCCATCCTAATTTTTCTGAAGTAAAATCCAATTGCTGAAGCTTTTCCAGACTAATATTCGGTGTAATGCAGACGAACGAGTGCGAACTGTCCGATGTAAAATATAATTGATAGCCGTCACTTACTGAAGCATGTGTAGCATCGATAATACTCCAATGAAATCCCCTATACTCTTGCGACTCTTGTGCTGTCTGAACTGGAGTTGTCGAAGTCCAACTTAATCCCCCATCCTCAGTCCTATAGAAAACTAATGCTGGCGGTTTCTGACCTCTAAATTCAACGGGCAATACTCCCTCTTTTTGATTAAAGAAATGTGGGGGTTCAGTACTTACAGCCCCTCCATCAGTGTGATAACCCTGTGGAGCTATAATAGTTTTTTGAGACCATGTCCGTCCCCCATCTGATGAGCTATACAACCAAATACCATCACCATGAGAAAAGCCTGTTAGCCAGCCGTTTTTCTGATTTGAAAATACTAGTCCGTTTTTAGAACCTGCCAAAGGCAAATCCTTAGACACTTTCTCATTGATAATCGCCGAGGCATTTGACTTCCAGGATGCACCACCATCATTCGTCTGGAATACTTCTACCGATTCCGACCCCATGGAAACATCATAGCTTGCCAATAACCAACCATGAGTTAAATCGATAAAATCAAGAGAAGTTACTCTACCATAATACGGGGTCGTTTTAATCTCGGCTCTTTCCCATTTTTGTCCTCCGTCTGTGGTACGGTAAACAGTAATGCTGGTTGACAATTCTTTATTGAAAACAACCCAAATAGTTTGAGCATCATAAACCGATAATGTACCTTCTCTCATACTGCCAACACCATTTGGGGTGACATTAGTCCAACTAACCCCTCCATCGACTGTCCTCAGTAAAGAACCTTGGCTCAGTGCCCACCCCGTCATTGCATTAACCATGTGTATCGATGCTAAGTTACTCAATGTTCTCGGACTTAGTTTGCTGGTATTAGTGTCATTGTTAGAAAACGCCTTATTACTACTTAAGGGGGCGGAACTCTGGCTATTGCCGACACCACTTGATTGCAAATTGCCACAGCCTGTCAACATAAGCATAAGGAGGATAATGCCAGAAACCAAATTGTAATACTTGATATGCAATACGAGGACTCCTTTCCAATGGCAGGAAATCTTTATGGAATAGGGCCTCGCGTACAGCTTATCTCCAAGCACCCATATGAACTTCGTACAAGAAGAATTGCAGGTATCTGAGTATGGGAAATTCGCATAGGCACTTAAAACGAATATAAATTTGAGAATTTATGCCAGTAGATAGTTCTTCTTAATATACTCAATCCATTTACTTTGCATTTGGTCCTCTGTCATGCCAAAAATAGCTACAAAGTTATTAGGTGATTTAATTAAATTATGTAACTTATCATAACCAAACACATCAATTATTGATTCTGCTATGGTGTATGAGTATTGATATCCATTACGTTTGAAAAAGGTTTCAAAATCCTCACCAGTATCTAAGTCTTTGAATGTAGGTAGCGTATTACTTTCTAAGCCGTTCTTAACGGTTTTTCTTATCCAGCTTTCGGTATTGTCTTTTGCTTCGTAACATGCAATTCCTTCGTTCAGCCATCTGGGTGTATCCTCATTTATTTCATTTACTATGATATGCACAAACTCGTGGACGGCAGTATTTAATACGTTATCGAATCCTGAGCCTGGAGGTGGATTTAAAGGAGACGCGATTACAATTCTACCCTCCCTAATCCCCCCTCTTATCCAATCAGGTGCATTTGGAAATCCTAAAGCGATGTGAAGTTGATTAAGGTCTGAATGAATCTCAATCGTCAATTTCTCCTGAAGTTGTTGATTAAAATTAGTGGTGATTCTATTATAATTCTTTTCAAGAACATCAGACACTTTATCGATACATGTCGTGTCTGTTTCTGTGCAATAAATTATAAAATGCTGAGTTTCTTTTCCTAACTCTAGTTTGTAATCCTTCTTTTTATAAATCCGCTCAATTTCCCCGCTATCCGAAAAAAATCCATTTCGCTTCTCTGCCATTTTATCTACCTCTTTAATAATTGGTATTGCTTTTGAATATGTCGCTTTGTCTTAGAAGCTTCCTTCAATTATGTATGAGATAATTTCGGAAACATGAATTGTTTGCTTTTTAGCAGTTGTAGGTCTTTTCCCATTGCAAATAAAGTATCCTCATCCTCAGGTAATATTGTTTCAAATGAAGAAGTATCTAGAGGAGTATAGGAAAGAGCTATTCTTTTTACGCTCTTGTTTGTCATAGCGTTCAGTACTCTATTTAACGGAATACTTTCAGAGCAAAAAAATGTCTATCACTTCCAACGTATCTTCCACAAAGTCAGCAATTACAACGGCATCATAATCTTCCAAATAGTAAACGTTGTCTTTCATAAATAAGGTGCAATAAAACATTATCAGTTCTGCATTCGTGCACATAGAAAGTTTAGCAACAGGGGCGGCATGCATTACCTTGTTAATTACGAGGCATCTATCATTCTCATCCGACATATTCAGCTTTTTGACAGAACCATCTGGGTAAATTGAGTCCGCCATTTTTACACATTGATATTGCTTTAATTCTTCAAATCCAAACTTAGGATAGAAATTTAGCACGGAGCTATTTGCAAACAAGTATATTAAATCGCACTTTTCCCGATAATCAGCAATCGCTTTATTTGTCAGCACTCGCGATAAGCCTTTCTTTCTGTAATCGGGATGGGTCATTACAGTCCCAAGTTGAATATACCGTTTCTCCTCTCCAAAAACTTTAAAATCCATGATATTAACGGATACGTTAGAAACAATCTTATCTTCATCTATTAACGAATAAGGTATATACTGAGTTTTCCAATATCCGTCTTGATACCACTGTTCAAAATCAAATCCAAATATCTTTTGTGTTAAATCATTTAGAGACCTTCTAAGTTCATTGCTTTTCCCGTATCCAATAACAAATTCATAATCTTTCCCGTTGATGTTCATTAATTCCATGTAAGTGCTCTCCCTACGATTTAAAAAATTTCCTTTCGTACTTTATACAAACCTATGAAGAATAACCTTTAACAGGAAATTCTTCTAGAGTTGCCATTCCCTCTTTAGCAAAGAAAAGCAGTAATGGTCATAATACTTACCCCTGAAAAAATGCTTGTCTCTGATTATGCCCTCTTGCTTAAAACCAAACTTTAATACAAGATTAATAGATTTCTCGTTTTGCAGATGTACAAATCCCTGTATCCTATTGAGCCCCATGTTTTCAAAGCCAACCTTCAGGGCCGCCTTTAAAGCTTCGGTCATATATCCCTTTCCCCAATAAGCACTGCTCAAATCATACCCAATTTCGCAAATGTTGTTATTCTTATCCCAGTTGTGATACCCGCATGTACCAATAAATGCACCATCGGCTTTTCTTATAATAACCCATCTGTGATGGTCTCTGGGCTCGGGATGCATATACCAATTGATACGCTCTTCCGCTTCGTCCATGCTTGTAAAAGGCTCAGCATCCACCAAAAACCTGCATACTTCGCAATCACTGAATTGCTTATATATTCCTTCTTTGTCGGCCATTGAAATCGGTCTTAAAACAAGATTTTTCGTTTCTACATCTGAGAATACTCGCATAACATTATTTTCGTTCATAATTTCATCCTCCCCCTCCATCCCGCTAAAGCTAACCCTGGATGTCTAATCAGCACTATTTTTAAGGAGTATAAATATTTTATACTTATACACTGTGGTTTCCTCTCTCTGATTCATTTCATTGTAACCCTAATACCGTAAACAGCTAAGGCTTACGCTTTTTAGATGACCGCCTCTGTATTAAACATGCGATAATAATAGAATGGCTTTTCTTCAGTCTCTCCAGAGTTCAAAACCATTCTTGTCTCAAGTTTGGCGAAACCACACTTTTCAAGTACTCTCTGGGAGGGAATATTATCAAGTTCGACAATAGCTATTAGATAATTTATTTTTAAGTTGGAGAATACCCATTCTGCCATTGCCTTTACAGCCTCACCTATGTATCCATTATGGCTATATTTTTCGGAAACAAAGTATGCTATTTCTATTTCGTTATTTACCTCCGATTTATTTCCAATGCCGACCATACCTATAAGTTTTTGATTGAATTCAAGTGTAACAGCAAGCATTATTCTTACACTATTTTTGCTTGCTCTTAGATACTCCTTTTCCACCCATCTTATCCATCCCTTTCTTTCTTCCACGGATATTTCCCAATCGGGCATCCATTTTAATACATGAGGTTGGGTACAGATAGAGTGCAATTCTTCAGCGTCATCAATCGTAAATTGTCTTAATACAAGTCTTTCAGTTTCAATGTAAATATTCATTCTTAACCTTCCTCTATAAATCAGGTATCTTACCCTAAATTTTCTACACATATAGCGATATCTCAATGTCTCTAAACACTTACGCTCTTTAGTTTTCGCTTTCATTAAGGGGTTTTCAAAATATCTTATTAAAATTATTTTGTTCTTTCTTGAGAGTATATCCACAAGCCAAATAAAATGCGTGTGCACCAGTTCTTGTTGCTCCTGATACTAATCGTACACCCCAAGCACCTGTATCACGTGCCCAGTTCTCAACTTCATTCAAAAGCATTTTACCAATACCTTTTCCTCTAAAATCGGCTGAAACGGCAATACCCATGATGTTCTTCAGATGTGGTGCATAGAGCAAATCGTGATTGTTTGCGTGAATATATCCAACTATTTTGTCAGCAACTTTGGCTACATATAATTTATGGTTATTATCCCTAAGTAATCGTTCAAGCTGACCCTTTGTATCTTCAGCAGGGTAGTTATAACCCATTTCATTTTTATTAAGTAAAACTATATCGACATAATCTTGTAGCTCACATTCTCTGATGATAATTTTCAAATTTACACCTCCAAAAGAGGAATAGTTCACAGCTCAATAAAAGCCGAAAGGCTGGGAAAATCTAATTTCAGGTCAAAGGAAGGGGCTAATTTCCAACGCTAACCGCCAAGTAGTTTGGCATCTCATATTTAATACTGAGTAATAGAGTTTGAGAACAAACATTAATGTCTCCTTATTTGGTAAGTCATACATTTACAAGATGTGTCATTTCAGGCTTAACAACCGTGACTTCCTTAATTTCTTTATACCCTAAATCAGACCAAAATTTCTTCCCCCTAAAATTATCTTCAATCACACCGACTCGAAAAGACTTTGATTCTAAAGTGGTTGCCCATTGAATTAATGCTTCATGTATCAGCTTGCCTAATCCATTACCGCTTTCTTTTGGTTCAATAAGCAATAATCCAAGCATCCATTCTCCTTTAACGGAGAAATCCTTCACAAGGTCAATAATTCCTACCAATTCATTTGTGTATTTATATATGCCTAAAGTGAATTTATCTTCATAGTTTTTACCAGGAGGTAAGGAGTTGAATATTTCTAACGCTTCCCTCTTTGAGGGTAATACTCCATCATGTAATAATCCGAACATTTACCGTTCAAAGTTTCAATCATTGGTGGTTATCTATCGTCAGAGATTCAATCCTGTAATCATTTTTAAGATTGATGTATACCATATCGTTTTTCTCCTACTCGATTCATTCAGGGCTTCTAAATACCCTTTCTGTAAGATACAAGAGTAAGCTTATCGTTAATAATCCTTGTCTCACCTGTAAATCTGTAACCAACCTTTTCATAACATTTGCGGTTAATTGCCATATCTGATGGACAATCAAGCTCCCATGACTCTGCTTCAGGAAATAGACTCTCGACAATTGCTAATGCCTTTTGCCCTACGCCTTTACACTGGAATTCTGGAGAAATATAGATTATTCCAATACGGTATAACTTTGGTGTCAGTTCATGAACCCACACACATCCTGCAAGTATGCTATCAACCATTATTTTTAAATAGCAACCCTTTTCATAGCTAATTCTATATATCATCTTTTCTAACGACTCATTAACGGGGCTTGTTTCAACATCCATATAGTGTTGAAAATGTGGTGTAAAACTCTCTATCTGCATTATCCGCATAGCTTCTGCATCAGATGTTGTCGCTTTGATTAACTGTATTTCCATCGCTATCAATCCTTTTTCCACGTGTTAACAAATACGAAAAGCTATAATTCACTTACGTCTTGCAAAACCCTTTACTTCTATATTCACACCAAGCCTCGTTAAGGCATGGATGAACAGCCTCTAGTCTATCCCTTCGATTCCAAGTCCAAGTTAAGAAACAGCCGACTGCTTCATCTAGGGATTTTCCTAGTGCCTCTCTGACATCACGTTGAAAGGGAGCATGTTCTGGCTCCCAGGACAGCTTGTCGGCAATAAACAACACCTTATCAAGTAACGTCGCATTGGCTCGCAGGGTAGTGTGGTAACATATAGCCTGCAATATAATGTCGTCGGTCACTCCAAATACCACTTTTGCGATTGAAGCCGATAATTTACCATGAATCAAGTATGGAACCCGCCACTCTTCCAAAATGGGTTCTATTTCCAATTCAAGTGAGGTTTCAATCATCTCAGATAATGTCACAACCAAGCTGATATCATGTAATAATCCTACAAGCAGTGCGTGCCCCTTATCGACGTAAAATCTATCGGCTAGAGACTGAGCTTGGTTCGCCACAGCCAGAACATGATTAGCAATATCACGGCGGTTATGATGGATAAGAAGACCAATAGCATCAGTAGCTATGTCTCCCGAAAATGAAAATCCTTTACATATCTTAGCTATTGATTTCTGCATTAAGACCTCTCTCTTTCTAGAACCCGTCAAACCGATTAATCTCATAAATTAAACTAAACGAAGAACTTACGGTATTCATCTTCGATAATGCCCATATAAATATCAGTTTCATAGTTTCCTTCAATACGTGCACCCTCTCGGTCAATACCCTCTTGAACAAATCCGCATTTTTCGTAACACCTTATTGCTCTTTTGTTATAATCCAAAACTCGCAAATACACTTTATGATATTTCATCCTGTTGAAGGCATAATCAAGTACCATCTTTGCAACTTCGGTTCCTATTCCCAACCCCCATTTAGACATCTCAAATATAGCAATTGAATATCTTGCCTTATTGTCTTGTTTATATGGAGTTAGTGCTACTTCACCTATGCAGGAACCATCATACTCAATAACCCATTTACACGGGTGGTCAATTATTTTGTTATACCACTGAATGCCATCGTCTAAGGTAAATTCATTTATGTTATTCGTATCACCGCCACACATTTTAACAGATTCGATTGGTGTCCCAAATAAGATTCGAGTATCAATGTCTTCTTTTTCAGGTTTTCGCAACAATACTTTTTCGTTTTTTAGCTCTGGCAAATTACCCATTCTACTTCACCTCATTTAGGATTGCCTTGACCTTTTATATCCATTTTGCAATTCCCCATAATTCACTCAATTTACAAAAAATCACTTCTTAAAGAGGAATTCTATACATTTCCTGTATATTCCTCCTATGTCTGAAATTATATACTGGGAAATTAACTAGCCATAGCATTATATCCAACGCTCTAGCTAGTTAATTTATTACATAACTGTGATGGAAAAAGGAGGGTTTCCCCTCCTTACCGTTTTGTCCCTTCCCCTATTTCAAGACTTCGCTCAATAAGAAAAATTGCTACCTAGCCCCTCCAAACATCTCTTGCTATAATTAAATAATTTCGAAATTATTCCTTCTACTATTAGGAAATAATTTATCGTCTTTAAAGGAGCGGATAGACAATGACTGAAATGGAAATTATGTAAAAATAGAGGTAGATTTAATCAGTTCCATTTAATTATAAAATTCAAATTGAAAGGTGGTGATTCCCATGACTACAAATAACCGAATACCCAATAGATTAGCTAATGAGAAGTCACCCTACCTTCTCCAACATGCTTATAACCCCGTTGATTGGTATCCTTGGGGTGAAGAGGCTTTTCAGAAAGCGAAAACAGAGAATAAACCTGTTTTCTTATCTATTTGAATATTTCGTTTCAGTAGAGCAGGTATCACAGTAAATCAGAGCATCTGTCACGGCCAAATTGAGCACCTTTCGCACTTAACAGAACAGCTTGGTGATTATTGGTCAGTGCACCTGGTTCGAAGAGCAGTCCATCTAAACGGTTCTCTGACCCCAGATTAAAAATTGATATGGGGGCGGAATGTGATAGCCTCAAACTAAGGGGTGGGGCTACCCCAAAGACTTGCATCCGTTGAGCCACGCCCCTCGACCCATCGAATCACATTTCGTAGGGACCCATGTCAAGTTTGACCCCAGAGTAGTCAGTATGCCTAACATATTGTTAAATTTCACCACTGCACTCTATTCTGAGACACCTGCCCTCATAGTCCGTGACGACTGCTCTAACTGTCCGAGATGACTGCACTCTCTCAACGAAATATTCACTATTGGGTATTCGTAGTGTAGTTTATCGACATGTCACTGGTGACAGGTCGGTAAACGATACTTAAAAGTAAATGACTCCATCAATGAACTTTAACTGTCGCTTACAAATTGTGACTGATAATATTCATTGTATGATAGTAGTTTAAAGGTGCTGAAACCATTGCCACAGGCAGGTTTAAGCACCTCTCCTCTTTTCATAACCCGCACCAAAAAACAAATCGTATCAATACTAAAAAATTGCCACTTAAGATTTTATTAGATTATGCTTTTTCATAATATTCATTTCTAGTCATCCTAGCATAATTTAGTATCAACGGTGCAATTGGTTGAAGTCTTTTTCCAGACCATTCAATTGGTCTGTATTTGTTACTTCTTATGAATTCTGAGATAATCTGATTAGATGGTATGTTATGAAAACTAAACTGAATTTTAAAAATCTCAACTATAACTAAATCCTTGTCAATAAAAATTTCTACCTCTGGGATATTGTTTATAATCAAATTCGTAATGACTTTTTGTACATACGTCTTAAAAAAATACATATTTTTAAAGAGTTTTTCTTCTTTTTCCATTAAAATACCATTCTTTATCTTCTTTTTTCTATTAAGCCAAGCATTCATTAAGTTCATAGCCGCTAAATAGTAAAATGCGTCGTATGCATTTGTTACATCAATCTTTAATATCCCTAATGCTTCCATTATATCAGATTTAATAATTTCATATTCAGAGAAAAAAGGATTTTTAATTTCCTCTAAAAGTGAACCCCTAGAATAGGCAGTGGGAATATTCAAGTGATTTTGAAGAAACCTTACTTGTTTTTCAAACTTTGTTCTGGTTAATGGAGACAGTCTATTAATTAACTCATATAATGAAATAATTTCTGTGTTTAGATATGTACAACGGTGGTGCTTTGTATATGTGGGATTGCAATATACAACAATAAAGTGATTACATTGATTAGCCATATAAAAAGCAATTCTATGTGCCTTTTCTTCATTAAAACTATAAGTAATCCATAATTCTCTCCCTACCGAAAATAAAGGATAAAACTTCATTTTCTTATTTATGAATTGTTTATGTTCTTGTAGCACTCTAATCCCTTGCGGTAATAACTCGAATTTCTGTAAATATTCTGCGGTTTTATAGTTTTCTTCAACGATATATGAAATTAGGGATTTGAACAATAGTTCCGAAATGGGTATGGATTTATTCTCTACAATTTTTGTAAAATTTCCTTTCATAAATTTTGATACAAACCCCTTTGAGGGGTCCTCTTTCTTTGTGAATACCGTGATGAATTCACCATCTTGGGAATACACAATTTGAAATGCATTATTCCAGGACCTTTCTTCCCATTTCTTTCTCCCCGAATTTTGATTTGTGAACAGTTCAAATGTTGATTTAAGCCTTCCATTCTCCTGAAATTCTGTGTCGATTATTTTTGCATTATACACAAGACCATTTAGAGATATTTCCTGGTTGATACCTATGTATTGCTCATCATAGTCTATTTCATTAAAAACTGCCCACGGATATAACTCTCTACACCATTTAGCATCGTGTTTGTTATTATGATTTTTACACCAGGTTTTAAAGTTTAAGTTTTTTATCTTCATATTACACCTTCAAAATACTGAATTATCTATCAAGATTAAATGCAAAATTAGTAAAAGAGTCATAAGCGAAAAGTTCATCTGTCGAATCTTTGTGCATATTCAAAGATTTAATATGAATATTTTGGTATATCAGAGCCGTCAACTCCCTCTGTACTGAGCCACGGTCTCGCTGAAAATGAGCCACCCTGTTGCTAGTTGAGCCACTAACATATTCATTAATATATAGCCAATTGTGAAAATAGGTTGTGGGAATTACGTCAAATTTTCTTGCAAATAATCAAAATAAGTTAACCGACCACTGGTTTCAATCTTATATCTTTTTTAGCTTCTCTTGATGTCATCTCAAATAAATC
>NZ_JYNH01000072.1 GCF_000960765.1 Desulfosporosinus sp. I2
GCAAGCTAAAGGAATCAATGACTTGCTATAACCTTAGCTGCATTTTTTGGTAATAATAGGTATTTTGGGAGTACGGTTTAACATTGTGGTACCTCCTTTAATTGTACCCGTGTTACAGGGATTGCCCTGGGGCTATTATTATCCCACTCTGGTTGAATGGCTTAGTAGTTTAGGAATAGTGGCTTTCGGTCTGTTTTTATATACGGTGGCAATTAAAGCATTGCCGATTGATACTATAAAAGACATTAGGGAGGAAAAATAATATGGATCAACAGAAGAAGCCGGTTAAAATCAGCAGAAGAAGTTTTCTTAAAACCAGCGCTGTCTTGGCGGGGATAGGTTTAATAGCTCCTGTAGCCTTAGGGTCTGAGCAGTCAGCGATTGAATCCTGGTTCTTAGATGATCCGCATGGAACGGGAAAAGAGGCCCTGGATTACGGCGCTGAGGATGTTATCTATACAACCTGTTCACAGTGTAATAGCTATTGTACTTTAAAAGCTGTTATATCCCCTGCTAAAGGAAACGGTCCTACTTCTTATATTGGAAAGTTAGCAGGCAACCCGTATAGTCCGCTAAATATGCAACCTTTTGGTCAGATTCCTTACCAGACTCCTGTGGACAAGGCTGCCAAAGGTCGTGGCGATGTGGCCAAGGAAGGACGAGGCTTCCGGGGCGGACGGACCTGTCTCAAAGGCCAGGCTGGTATCCAAACTGCTTATGATGCTTTGAGAGTGCAGAAGCCACTGAAAAGGGTTGGTCCCAGGGGAAGTGGGCAATGGCAAAGTATTAGCTGGGAACAAGCGCTAAAGGAAATTGTTTATGGTAGCCCGGATCTGGGAACTCCAGGGTTAAAAAACATCTGGGCCTTTGTTCCCGAAGAGGAGGTTATGACTGATTGGGAAAAGGTGAAAAAAGGGGAACTGTCCCAAGAGAAATTTGATGCGAAATATAAAGATGTGCTTATCGATACTAAACACCCGGATTTGGGGCCCAAGGCTAACCAAATTGTAGGCTTTTTTGGGGACCGGCGGGATTTTTTCAAAGACAGGTTCTGGAGCCAGACCATTGGCAGCATTAACGGCCTTGATTATGGCGGTATTTGTGGTGCCAGCGGTGTAATCGGGAATGTACAGTCATTTAATTCAGAAAAACCGAAAAAACGCATGTACGCAGATGTGGATAATGCTGAGTTTGTCATTGTCTGGGGAACCGACCCGCTGGTGGCCAATAAGGGACCTTCATGGCTTGCGCCCAAACTTATGAATGCTCTCAAAAGAGGAATGAAGTTGGCTGTAGTGGACCCAAGATTGAACCGGATTGCTGAAAAGGCGCACATCTGGGTACCGATTAAACCGGGAACCGATGCGGCCTTAGCACTGGGAATGGCCCGCTGGATTATAGAAAACGAGCGTTATGACTTCAAGTATTTGACCAATCCCAACCAAGAGGCAGCAAAAGCTGACGGAGAACCGACTTGGTCAGATGCAACTTATTTGGTCAATTTGTCTACTAAAGGGAAGCCCAAACTCAGGGCCAGTGATTCCGGTATTGGAACGGAAAAACAATTTGTGATAATCCAAAACGGCAAACCTGTACCTTATGACCAGGCTACAGAAGGACAATTGGAAGTGGATACGGTTATTAACGGCATCCATGTTAAGTCGGTGTTTACCTTATTTAAAGAACGGGTTATGGAATACACCATTGACGAATATGCCAAGATTTGTGAGATCGATCCGCAGCAGATTATCGACTTGGCTAGGGAGTTCACTTCCCATGGAAAAAAAGCGGCTATTACCTCCTACCGAGGCCCGGCAATGCATACTAATGGTTTCTATAATGTGCGGGCTATTAACTGCCTTAACCACTTGATTGGCAACTATGACTGGAAAGGGGGCAGTATGAGCACCGGAGCCAAGTTTAATCCTTTCGAGGGCAGGTATGATCTGTTGAAAGTGCCGAAAGGATATAAGGCCTGGGGCATACCGCAGATACGCAATAAGGTTGTCTATGAAAAGACTACTCTCTTTGAGCGGGATGGCTATCCGGCCAAGCGTCCCTGGTTTCAATATTCCGGTAATAACATTCAGGAGGCCTTACCAAGCGCTGCTGAAGGTTATCCTTATCCCGTCAAGGCCCTGTTCATTCACCGGATTTCTCCCTTATTGTCGGTGCCTGTTGGGATGACCCATAAGGAAATTTTAAAAGACCAGAAAGCTATTCCCCTTTTGGTAGTATCTGATCTGGTAATCAGTGAAACAGCTACTTATGCCGATTATATTTTGCCTGATTTAACTTACCTGGAACGCTGGGGATTTGAAGTTATCTATCCTAATTTCCCCCTCAAAGAAACCCATATTCAACAGCCGGTAACCCGGGTTTATCCTGAAGCCTGGCAGCTGGAAGACTTCGTTATTGACATGGCCAAGGAGTTAAAACTACCTGGGGTTGGGGCCGGAGCCTATCCGGACGGGAGCGCGCTGGATCGAGCTGAGGACTTTTATCTGAAGCTGGCGGCCAACATTGCTTATGATGGGAAAGAGCCCGTACCGGAAGCGGATGACAAAGAACTGTCAATCTTTGAAAGGGCAAGAAAAAAAGCTTTAGGTAAGTTCTTTGATCTTGAGTCTTGGAAAAGAGCGGTTAAACCGGAAGAGTGGCGTAGAGTTGTCTATGTTCTTAACAGAGGAGGCAGATTTGAAAAACAAGGTAATGAATATGACGGTCCGTACCTCAAGTATAAATTAGCTTCTGAGGTTAATTTTTACGCCGAAAAAGTGGCCAAAGGGAAACATTCATTTACGGGCCAACCTTTGGACGGCCTGCCTAGGATTGAAGAAATCACTTATTATAACGGGAAAAAGGTGGAGAAGGGAGATTATCCCCTTATCTTTATTAACTGGAAAGCAAGACATATCGGACAACACCGCAATATCAGCGATGCGTGGCTGCGGGAAATTGAGGCGGAAAATTACGTTTGGATTAATCCGGTTGATGCCAGGAAACGTGGTATTAGTTCCGGAGATCCCATCAAAATTATAACTCAAGACTTTAAAGCGGAGGGGAAGGCGCTGGTAACCAACGGCATTAAACCTGGCGTAGTAGGATGCAGCTATAATTACGGCCACTTCGCCTATGGCGCGTCCTCGGTACAGATTGACGGTAATAAGACCGAAGTTGTTCAGCCCTACGGCCATACCAAATGGGTGGCAGGATATAATGATACCGGTTTTGCTGCAGGAAGAGGTACCGGTTTTGCTGCAAATGCCGTTCAATTGGTAGATGTTACGTTAAAAAACGCTTGTTTGTCCGATCTTATTGGCGGCGGAGCCAGTGAATTGGATACCAGAGTGGAAATAGTCAAGGCTTAACAAGAGACCAGTATAATCTTCTTGGTTAAATCGGTTGAGATAAGCTTTGAGGGATTTTTCAGGTTCACCCCTTGATGCCCTTGGCTACTATAAGCACCTCTGTCTTAATAGGTATTTTCTCTGCACTTTCGAGTAGACGAGCCGTTGAGTTAGATCCTTTAGAAGCACTTTCATATATTTGATCAAATTCGCTTATTGGAAACAAAAGAGGGCGCAACAAAACTTGAGATTTCCGTTTTGTTACAGCCCCTTATTTTACGTTTCCAAAACGTCTTACCAACCCGTACGCACAAAGAAGTATAACCCCAAAATTATGAGTACCCCACCACTTATATAGGTAATATACTGACTCCACTTCGATAAGCGGGGTAAACTCTTTAGCACGGCTGTAAATGTGCCTGCAATAATCAGCGGTAACCCATGGCCCAGACCGTATATAAAGAGCAACAAAGCGCCATACCATAGTACCCCTTGCCCAGCCACATACGTCATCAAAACCGCTAAAACCGGAGTTGCACAGGGTGAAGCAACCAGCCCAAATAATAAACCCACTCCGAACGATCCCAGCACTCCCCCTCGTTTCTCGGGCATAGCCTTCAAACCAGGTAACTCAAAGTTAAAAACGCCTATTAATTGTAAGCCCATTAGAATAGCAAAAAGTCCGATAATATATGGCCATGCTGGCCCAATCTGGCCAAAGGCTTTACCTAACAAAGACGCGACTATACCCAATATGGCAAATGTAACGGCTAAGCCTAGTACAAAAAATGCCGAAGTGATGAAACCTTTAGTCTTTGTTGGCTTTTCCAAACCACCGATGTAGCCCAACATAACGGGTAACATTGACAAGATACAGGGACTTAGGCTAGTTATTACGCCCCCTAAGAAAACTAGAATCAGGATAGATACCCCACCTGAGGATAAAGCATTTGGGATGGTTTCTTTAAAAAATGATTCATACCAGCTATTGTTTCGATTTCCCAAATTTATTGCATTTTCCAAAGTGGCTTTACTTTGAGGTCCAGTATCGTTGTATGTAATTTGCCCTTGCTGATCGAAAACGAAAAAAGCTGGGATATAGTATATATTAAATTGTTTGGCGAGAACTTGTCCTTCCGGATCATCAATATCCGCTACAATAAAGTTAACATTCGCACTATATTTTTTCTCTAGAGCCAGCACCACGGGCTCCATGCTCTTACAGCTGGGTCACCACTTTGCGTAAAACTCTAAAAAAGTGGGTTTACCCGATTCCTTCGCTTTTTCGAAAGCAACTTGTGGCTGATTGGTTACATGAAATTCGGTTGGACCAGTGAATCTCGGTATGACCAAAGCCATAATTGCCAAGACACCCACCAGTACTGAAATCAGCGCTTTAACTCTTGTCTTCATAGTTCACCCCTAGCGAATTGTTCCTTTTTCCTGCTCCCTACCGTAAATAATATCTCTGTTCTTAATGTCTGTCCACCTAGGATGGTTGCTCACACCAATCGGACATGAAGGATGAATTACGGTGTCTTATGACTCGATGTGCCCGCAACAGGGTTATTGTTTTTTTGTTGCGCAGCAGGCATATCCTTAGCTTGGGGAATAATCTGTTTTAGCCGTTCTGCATTAGGGCCATTTGGGTCTTTGTCCAATGCAGTCTGCCACACACCAATAGCCGAAGAGTAGTCTTTCTTAATTTCCGAAAGGAAAACCCCGTAATTAAACAATGCTTGTTGAAAATCCGGATTCTCTGTTAAGGCCTCTTTGAAGCCCTTTTCAGCCACATCATTTTGACCAGTATAAATAGCGGCTGTGGACATATCTGTTAATACATTGATATCCTTCTTAGTATTCAGGACGCTTTGATAGTATTTAATAGCTTGGAGATAATCTTCTCGCGCTTCATTCGGCGCGACTGTCCGTGCCACTGTCCCTAAATCATAATAGGCATTGCCTAATTCCTGTTGTAGTGAACTATCATTAAAACGATTCAAGGATCATCAATAAGTGTACTCTACTATTGTGAATTTCCTATGAAAATCCTATGAATTCCCCTCAAGCTTAAAAAATCGCTATATTTACCCCTAACCAGATTGCCGAAGGCTGTCTTTCCCTTATATAATGTGCTAAATACGTCTTTGAAAGGAGTTTGCTCGTCATGAGAATTTTACTCGTTGATGATGAAAAAAATGATTACAACCGTGCTTAAGGCCTACCTTCAACAAGAGGGGTTTCAGGTCAGCACGGCCATTAACGGCCTTGTTGCCCTAACCATGTTTAAAGAAAACCCTTTTGACCTCGTGATCCTTGATCTAATGCTCCCCGGCATGTCCGGAACAGAAATTTGTAGTGAGATCCGCAAGATATCCTCCGTCCCCATCATCATGCTCACCGCTAAAGTTGAAGAGGAGGATCGCATCAATGGATTGAGTATTGGTGCCGACGATTACATTACAAAACCCTTTAGCCCCCGCGAAGTGGTTGCCCGCGTCCGGGCCGTTCTACGCCGCACAAATAACGAAACTGCACCGCTGGCGGACGTAGTCTCCTATGACAACGGCCTAACCATTGATAACATACAGCATGAAATTCGGCTTCATGATCAAGAGATCTCTTTAACCCCAACTGAATTTAAGATCCTTGGAGCCCTGGCGAAACACCCTGGTCGAGTGTACTCACGGGGGCAGCTGGTTGAAATTGTTCAGGGACATGACTTTGACGGAGATGACCGTGTGATTGATGCTCATATTAAGAAGATTCGCCAAAAGATAGAAACTACCCCTAGCGATCCTCAACTCATTCTGACGGTTTACGGGATCGGCTACAAGTTTAATCCAAGTACGGGGGAATAAAATGCGCAAAAAACTCTTTCTCTCTACACTAATCATCTCGCTGATAACTTTAACGCTCAGCATGCTTGCAGTAAATTTAGTCTTCCATCAACAGTTTAGTGATTATTTAACCAAGACGAACGAGGCAACCTTGGAACAGCTACCCTCTCGTGTAAGTGCTATTTATCAAAGCAAGGGCACATGGGATTCCACGTCTCTGGATGACATTAGCCATTCCCTCCCGATCGGTACGGTCGTCACGCTGACAGATCTGAGCGGGAAGTTCATATCGCCCATGAACTGCGTACTCCTTTAACCTCTATAAAAAGCTATATCGAAGCCTTCCAAGACAACGTCCTGCCTGCCGATGACGGGCGCCTTTTGACCCGGCTCTTTTACAATCTTGTTCACAATGCCTATCGGTACTCCGATGTTGGCGGTCGAGTCACCATCACGCTTATGCAAACACCGGATTCTGTGGAAATCGGGATCAAAAACACGGGTATCGGCATCCTGCCCGGAAGACCAGCGTATAAGAACGCTGTAACCGTATGAATACTGACCGCCCAAGGGATGGAAAGGTAAATGATGGGTTTCACCCACTATGGTGTCGGGCTTCCTTTGCTCTCAGCGCCAAGAGTCGTCCACAATGACGAGGTTGAGCACGAGATATCCAAACAAGACGATCATATCCCAAAACATCATGGAATGAGGGCTGGGATGACTCCAGGTCATGATGAAAGCGCAGGAAAGAAAAAGTCGACCAAACCTTACTACTCCTTAGACTGGTTTATTTAAGGCTGGTGCAACAACCAATAAGGGTCATTCTGCCCTGCGTGCTTCCCGAGGGAGCAACAATCTGCAATGCACCGGGTCGTTGTGGTCCGTCTGATAGACGGGCTCGCGGCACCAAGAAAGTTCGACCTAGTCTAATCCGGCAAACATGGCTTTCCACTCCGTGGGAACAAAGTGAGCTCCGATGACGGGTGAAGGTATGCCCTCCAATAGTTCCCACGAATCAGGTTCAAGCCAAAGCCAATGCTCCCCCATGCAAGATAACTCAGGTAGCTCAAGTAGCTCTGGAAAACATGATGTGCGTTAAATAGTGATGCTGCTTCGCTTCTTTTCATATGCAATATATACTTTCCAAAAATGCCAAAGGGCAGTTTCTCCCTGAGGAGTCACTGCCCTTTTTGGCTTGCATGCTTAATTCCCTGTTACTGAACCTCAATAGTGTTAAGAATCGGTCCTTGCCAGTTTTCGAACCACACCTGACCCGTATATCCATTCACATCAAGTTCTACGTAATCCTTGCCGTCTTTCTGAACCATGAATTCATAGTACCCTGGAGCCAGTTCCGGTTTCCCGATCGAATATCCTTGGCCCATTTTGGTTACGAACTCTTGAGCGCTCTATGTGGCCTGTTCTTCACTGACCGTGACAGCCTCAGTGTTGCCCCAATTCATGTGTCCGTATTTCGTGTTCCACATAATATTCGGACCCATCTCAGCTATGATTTGTCCACCATTCTTGTAAACCATGACTTCATAAGCTTTAGCCCCCGTCTTTCCCTCTTTGAGCTCTACTTCATACCCATTGGAAAATTCATGAATTTCGGCTACAACAACGTCCTGGTTCAGTTTTTTTGTATAAGCTTTAGCAACAGCTACGGCTTGATCCGATGTGGCGGCTTCACCATTAGTGAGGTTAACACCCAAACTTTGGGCATTATAACCCCCACCCATCATACCTTAACCTCCGTCGTATCCATTCGCACCGAAGCCGCCCATCATGCCGTAGCCTCCACCGTATCCATTCACACCCTGGCCACCCATCATACCGTAGCCTCCACGGTATCCATTCGCACCCTGGCCGCCCATCATGCTGTAGCCTCCACCGTATCCATTCGCACTAAAGCCACCCATCATACCATACCCTCCAGCGAAACCATTGGACCATGGAGTCGTTGCGCCATTCGAATTATTGTTAGGAGATGACGGAGTTGTGTTTGTAGATTGTGAAGTTACTAACTGAGTACTCTGCACGGTTGATTGATTTGTCGCAGGAGAACTAGCATTAACCGTACTACTTCCGTTGGGATCAGCGACAGTTCCTTGATTTTGAGTTGTTGCAACGGTCGGTGCTAAACCGAGAGTTTGTCCGACTGCTTGGGCAACAACCGACCCAGAGTTTAAGGCGAATGCCGTGCCTGAAAGCGCCATCACGCTTGCTATTGAGAGCCCTACAATCCATTTTGTCCTTTTCATCATATTTCCTCCTTTAATTTCACCTTAGATTAGTTTCATGGCAACCCTGTCTTCATGTCTCAAAGTATATCGAATCAATTCGATTATGCTGTGAATGAGTTGTGAATTTCTCATGAATTAAATGCGATTATGCAATAAGAAACGTAATTTTGCTGTGTAGCAACTGTGACCTGCTGAATTTGCTCAACGACTGTCGTATCCCATAGCTTATGGCAGACTTTGAATCTTTTTATCCACGTTTTAGCAACCCCATTTCCCTTATTAATTCCAATTCTTCGGTCTACGCAGTCACAGCCCTACTGGCTATATGATTCTTTCCGTTTGTTTTAAGTAGTTTAAACTATCAGCAAAAGTTCACTGAGTTAGTTCATATTAGCAGTCGTTGAAGCGTCATAATCTCGCGGCTTCCAGTCTTTAAGATCGTCTTCATTAAGAATGATTTTGCCGTTATTCTCATCCACTGAATAATTCAACTCTTGAGGAGGATACTTAGTGCATCCGCCACCCAACCCCGTTAAGTCGGCGAGACTCCAACGGGTCCAGCAAACATTACAAACCAAAACATCCCCTTCGATGTGGAATTTGCGGGAATAGCATGGTTCACAAAAACTACTGGCCACCATCACCCGGCCCGCAGGGCTTAAATAAGCCATTACCGGTAACCCTTTCTGGCTATTACCTATATCAAAATTGGGATCATACATGGCGTAAATAATTTTGTTTTTCTCCAAGTCGTCGAGAGATAATTTAACTTGACCGTTACTAATCTCTGCTTTTACCTCAGTCATTTCAATGTTTTTATTTGTATAGTTAATACTTTTTCCTATTGAATATTTGTTATCGAACCCGGGAATTACCTCCTTGGTCGAGAGAACAACAGCTACTACCCCCACCACCAACAATGTACAAAGACTAATTAAGACCAATTTCCGCCGTTTTTTACTTTGTAATTCTAGAGCCTCTAGACGCGCCCGCTTCCCTTCCAGATCTGCCATGCTGATTCCCTCCTTCCTCTCAATATAACGGAGAGTCTTTCTTTAAGACCGTCGAACTATCCGGGGAAGCTTATGAAGATTTGCTGTTAATTACTTCTTTAAAAAGTTCAAGCTCTTTCTGGAGCTTGGCTTGTTTTTTGCCAAGACGCAAAATGTACCCGAAGATTAAAACCCAAATTATAGAATAGGCGAGAAATAAATAAAACAACTTATCCATAATTGCACCTCCGTTCCAGATTCTTCATTCGTCAGTTGAACATTCCCTCTTTTAACAAACGAATCTCGGCTTTGATCCTTTCAATACGGACACTACGCATCATAAGATAACAGTACAATAAGGTAAAAGCGAACAGGCTGGCAAAGAAAGCCAGCATCATGTCAGGGGCTAACGCAATTCCATTCGAAGTGACCAGAGCACCGGGGTGCATAGTCCTCCACCAACGAATTGCAAAAAAGTCGACTGGCACGACCGCAAAGGCCAAGATGCCAAACACTGCAGCTAAACGTGCTTTCTTTTCTTCCTCGCCAATGGCCAAACGAATCTTGCCATAGGCTAGATACAAAAACCACAGGATCAAAGTGGTGGTCAGACGTGGATCCCACGTCCACCAAGTATTCCAGATGGGTTTAGCCCAGATCGGGCCGGTAATTAAAACGATGGTTGTAAAAAATACACCGATTTCCGCAGACGTATAGGCATAGATATCCCAGTTCGCCTGCCTGGTAAGTAGGTAAGCGATACTGGCAACAAAAACAACCAAAAAGGCCATCATTCCGACCCAAGCCGAAGCGACGTGAAAATAAAAGATTCGTTGAACATCACCCATCGTTTTTTCTGTGGGCGCATAAACTAGTGCTAAATAAAGCGCAACAAACACAGTAAGAAAAGTTGACCACGCCAAAACCTTTTCTATTAGACTAGTGCGCGTGTTTTCAGTCATAGACTACACCTCCAGTAAATAATCGAAGAGAAGCATAGGTAAAACGGTAAAGACAACCCCGTAGACAACCAGAATCTTAAGATAAAGATCGGCTCCGCTTACTACTAGACCAAAACTACCTTTGGTCACAATTACAGCGCTAAGCAATACCGGAATAATCAACGGAATCAACAAAATTGGCATAAGAATCTCTCCGGTTTTCGTTGCTGAAGACAAGGCCGCTAAAAAGGTGCCAACAGCCATAAAACAATAAGTGCCAAGCAGAAGGACAATTACAAACAATCCCACCTGCTGTGGTCCGGGGTAATTGAAGATAATGAAAAATAGAGGAATTGTTACACCTTCTACAATAACCATGAGCAAGAGGTTCATTATCGTTTTAGCCACGTAAATAGCACTACGGTCCAGGGGACAGAGCATCAATCCATACAGACAGTCATTCTGTTGTTCCGCAGTGAACGACCGGTTAAGGCAGAGTATTCCAGCAAAAGTCATCGTAATCCAAATGATACCCGGCAAGACCCCGCCCATTAAATCTTTGTTTAGATCGATAGCAAATCCGAAAACGACCACCACCAACAGGGAGAATACTATCATCGTGCTCAGCATTTCCTTACCCTGAAGCTCACTTCTAATTTCTTTCCAAAGTAAACTTCTCACTTTTCTAATGAAGCTCATTTGACTCCTCCTATAAGCTCCAAATAGTGACGTCTAAACTCTTCTCGCTTTACTCTACGGGGATTGCAGGTGTAGGCGATACGACCACCCACTAGAATCAAAGCCTGGTCACTTTGTTCCAAACCCTGGTCAAAGTCATGGGTAATCAGAAAAACTGTGTGTTTACTCTGGGCTAACTGACTCAAAATTGCATTTAAAACCCCTTTAGCCATTTCATCCAGTCCAGTGTAGGGTTCGTCCATCAAAAGAATGGGAGGATTGTGGACTAGCGCGCGCGCAATAGAGAGTCTCTGCTGCATACCTCGAGAGAAACTATGTACTGGTTCACCGGTTGCAAACGACAATCCCACTTCATCTAATAGGCGGGCAATTCGTCGCTTTAAGTCTGGCACTTCATACATTCTGCCGTAAAACTCCAAGTTTTCTCGTGCCGTTAAATTATCATAGAGAAACGAATTATGAGATATCATTCCTATTTTACGTCGGAGAGTTGATCCGTTCTCCCTTATGTCCTGACCGTCAATCAGTACCTGCCCACCAGAAGGTTTACTGAGCATAGCCAGAATTTTCAAGGTCGTACTTTTACCAGCGCCGTTAGGCCCAAAACAAGTAACGAATTCCCCGGGGGCGATTTCCAGATCAACTCCCTTTAAAATCTTTTTACTACCAATTGTTTTTATTAGGCCCCGGGTTATAATCAAACGTCTCATCCCCCGATTTACACGATTTGCCTTAATTTAGTTTTACCTGTCCCCCTCAGGATCGGTATCCTCTGTATCTAAGATAGCCAGGGCCACCTTTGCATACTTGTTTTTTAAAGATCGGTAATCTTCCTCCGAAAGTTTTTTTCATATGATAATCAAATTCGATTTCACTTAAGGCACCCATAATTATGTCTTTTTCCGATGCCATCGTTGGACTCAACCAGTCTGCTTGCTCCCCTTCATCTCCATGACCTTTCCAGATGGGATAGCCTATCAAAGCCAAGGATACCAGCACCAACAACACGAGTAATAAAACTGCATACAAAGGTTTTCACCTCCAAACACCCTTTAAATAGTAGGGTTTACCACCTTATAAATACTTCTTTAACTCTTCGTCCAAACGATGGGCATCCTCCGGATCAAGCGGGGCAACTTCTTCTTCCCGCAGGGATGAACCTACCCATTTTTCTAAGCCCAGGTAAATAAATGCGCCTCCACCAATAGTTACCACAATCGGTCCAAGCCAAGCAACCCAATTGAAACCCCTTTTTGGCGGTGCAGCCAACACTTTATCTCCATATACCTCTGCTAGATAAGCATAAGTTTGTTCCTTATCCAAACCCTCTTTGAACATCTTTTCTCGGATAATGCCCCTTAATTTTTGGGCAGCTAACGTTTCGCAGGCTGCCAGATTCATCATACAGCCATCAAGGACACATATTACCCCACTTTCCACATCCAAAGGTATAGGGCGTGTTTCCCAAGTCTCGCTGCCATGGGCAGTTATAGGGGAAAACAACAAAGCGAACAAGACAATGATAACTGGAACTAACCCCAATCTCTTCATACTACGCCCTCCACCTCATCCTCAATGACATCCTGCCTTCGAAGGTAGTGAGCCCCGGATTGACTACCGCGTACGGGCCAAAGGGCAAAGATCGTACCGAAGATCAGAACATAGCCACCAATCCAAAGCCAGGCAACCAAAGGATTGACAAAAATCTTGAATGTCGCGCTCCCATCTTTTTGCCAATCCGCCAAAACGGTGTACAGATCTTCTTTTAAAGTCGTGCGTAGTCCAACCTCAGTGGAGGGTTGATCCGAAGTGGGATAAAATACTTTCTGTGGTTCCACTACGCCGAGCAGGCGACCGCTATGCCGATCATAGACACTTAACGAGGCATAAACAGCCTGACGTGAATTACCCAGATCTCTTTGAGATAAATGGCTGTAATTTAATATGTAGGAACCTATTTCGAAAGTTTCCCCGATCTTAACAGTTTTGGTCAAATCAAGATTGTAGGTGTGAGAACCAGTAATTGCGATCAACATTAGCACCATACCCAAGTGAATGATATACCCCCCGTGACGCCGACGGTTACGTATCAATAAAATAAATAGAGCCTTAAGGAAAGACTCCCCGGTTATTCTCTGCCGCACCCACGTTCCCTGGATAATCTCCCGTAGTATTGTAGAAATACAAAATACTGCTATCCCATAACCAGCTAAAGCATAGGGTTTTCTAATCCCTAGCAGGAATATGTCCAGTATAGCTACTGCTGTAAGAACTATAGGCACCAGGAAATTGTCGAGCAAGCTTTTAGAAGTAGCCTTACGCCAGGCAATTAACGGGCAGATTCCCATCAGGATAAACAAAGCTAATCCTAAAGGGGCACTGACTATATTAAAGAAAGGCGCTCCCACAGAGACTTTTACTCCCTGGACGGCTTCAGAAATTATCGGGAAAATCGTACCTAAGAAGACTGCGAAAGCTAAGCCAACTAGAACTAAGTTATTCAATAAAAAACTGCTTTCCTTAGAGAGGAAGGCCTCGAACGAGCGACCCTGGGTAAGGAAGGCACTCCGTGTAACAATCAAGATTATGCCAACAGCCAACATGAAGACGGTAAACACTAGGAAATACCGCCCTAGTTCGTTACTGCCAAAAGCATGAACAGACGTTAGTATGCCACTACGCACCAAGAAGGTACCAAATAGTGTGAGCACATAAGTGATGGTAACCAACACTACGTTCCATACCTTCAGCATGTCTTTACGCTCCTGGATCATGACGGAATGGAGAAAAGCGGTACCAGTTAACCATGGTAGCAAGGAAGCGTTTTCCACTGGATCCCAACCCCAGTAACCACCCCAGCCTAACTCCATATAAGCCCACTGAGCTCCAAAGAGATTACCTAAACTTAAAAACAGCCAAGCCACGATCGTCCAACGACGCGTAATCCTAATCCACTCATCTCCGGCATTTTTGGTAATCAGTGCTGTCATCCCGTAAGCGAAGGGTATAGCAAACCCAACGTAGCCTAGGTAAGTAGTGACCGGATGAAACACCATACCTGGGTTTTGCAACATCGGATTCATACCCGCCCCAGCACTTACTATAGCTCCTGGGTACCAGCCACTTACCCGCTCAAATGGATTCGTCAAAAACGCTAGAACAAAGAGAAAAAAGGCTGAGTTAAAGAGTAAAATTCCGCTGGCATAGGGCGCCATAAGCTTACCTTTACGCGAATAGGCAACAACTACCGTATACCAGGATAGTAGGAACAGCCAAAGCAACAAGGAACCGGAATTGCCCGCCCACCAAGCAGAAAATCGATAGAAGCCCGGTAAATCACGACTTGTGTATTCATAAACATATTTGATGCTGTAATCTCCACTCATGAGAAAGAAGATTAGGATTAAGCTAGCAACAGTGCTGAGGAAAGCTACTGCTAAAATTGCTCCTTTAGCGCTCCCCAATAAAGCTTGATTCTTTGTACGAATAGCCATTAGGAACGCGATAATTCCATATAAACTTAAAACCAGAGCTAAAACTATTGAAAAATAGCCTACTTCAGCCATTAGCATACATCACTCCGATTCTCGATTTTGCTACCGCTTTAGACCTAGAGATCTCAAAAACTTAGTAACCGCACCCTCCTGCTGGGCTTGGTCTGCCTGCTCGTATTTAGAAGGGCACTTGAGGTTAAGATTATCGACATGAAAAGTGCCATCCTGATTGAACTTTCCTTCCACTACGGCCCCGGTTGCCTCTTGAAAATTATCGGGTTTGACATCGTTATAAATTACTGTCAATCTCTTGTCGGGAGAGTTTTCATCATAGATCTGAAACTTAAGCACGACCGGGTTACTTTTCCCGTCAAAGGTTGCCGTAGTGACATCGATTTTTCCTTCAATACGGTAATACTTACCAGGATCAACACTACCGTTGATAGCTTCACCTACCTTTAGGTAATAAGCTGCATTAGCGGTGCTAAACCCGGCAACTATCAGGTAGAAAACAGCGGCCACTATTATGAGAATGCCAGCAGTTACTTTAAGGTTCTTTTGTCTCATTTAATCACGCCTCCAGTGTAAATCGAGGTTCGAGGTTCGATATTCGTGGTTCGAGTGCATGTCCCTTTACGGGTTCTGCATATCTCTGTGAGCATTTTCATCCTCTTATGATCCCCCATTTATGTGGCATGGTGGTCTACTTGTATGTTCAATTATCTTCTTTAATTTCGGACAAAAGCTGTTTATAAGTGTCCACATCAATCTTGCCATCTAGCAACATTTGACGAAGTTTCCTTTTTTCCTGAGTTCCAGCTTGCTCCCCTCCTGGCTTTTTAGATGTTGGTCCTTTTTTCTTGGATTCAGGCCCTTTATAAGCCCCCCGTGCAGGCCGCTTATTCCTATTGAGGCCAAAAATCAGAATACCGGTTAAGATGGCAACAAACAACAAGATAGGGATAAGGAACTCCGGCTTACTAAGCTGACTATTCCATCCCGTCGATGAGCTTATAGGGTTATTGTCACCGATTTGTGGCTTGTCGAAGCTTGGTTTATTATCCGACTTGGTATAGTCGACTTTAACAGCCACATTATCTTTAGGCGTTTGATTTTTATAGTTAAAGGAAAATAGATCCAATCCATTAGAATCTTTCCCAGTCATACTTGCAGCTGGAGTCGTGACAAAATTACTAGCGTTTTTCGGGGCTACAATGTTTAAATCCAAGTTATCCAAATCATCCGTCGGAAAAAATATGTAGTTAAATGTTTTGTTAGGAGCAGCCGAACCATTATCATAATAAAATTCCAAATAGGCCGGATATTTCTGGTTGGGGGCGATATCTTTGGTGATTTTCCAACTGAGCTTTACTTTGTTATCCCCTAGATCCTGAGTGGTATACGGCTGGCAGTCATGGCCTCCCTGGGCAGTAATTTCGCAGGCCATACCTATTTCCGCTCCCTTAGGGATAATAAAGGAAATAAGGGTGTCTTTCTTAATAGTTTCTGTCCCCGGATTGATAAAGTCTCCCTGATAGATTACTAACGTTCTTGGGTCATCATATTCTGGTTTGACATCCACTTGAAAGTTTGTGGCTTTTAGACTACCACTCTCTGCCCACGCAACATTGGGGCTAATGTAGTTTATACTTAGGCTTAGGAGAAGCAAAACCATAATTAAAAGTAACTTTGCCTTTGTCTTCACTTGTTAATCTCTCCCTTGTGTAGTGAAGTTGTCCATTCCTTTAATGCCCCAGATTAGAACCTCAATCCGATAGATGTGGCTTAAATAGAGGCATGAGAGATAGGGGGCTACCCTATCTCTCGGTCCAAAAGAAATGTTTTATAATGTAGCATCACGATAAAAGATAAAAGCGTTTACATGCCCAGAGGCAAACGAGGCAGGAACTTAGCCAAGTAACCCGTCAGTTGAGTCAACTTGTCAGCGTAAATCACATAAGAGATATAAAGCATTAGGAGACCGGCTAGCCGTTCGACAACAATTTGCCAGCGACGTACCCTCTGCAAACTCTTAATAACCCAATTAAATGACATCCCTGCGATCATATAAGGAATAGCCAGCCCTGCGGAAAAAATAAACATAACAAGCATTCCGCTGAACGGATTTTGGGTGGTGCCTGCTAAAGCTAGAATAGAGTAAAGAGTTGGGCCAATGCAATGGGAACAAGCAACGGCGAACAATAAGCCGACGACAAAGGATGACCAAGTACTGTGTTTGGCCTTATTCCTCAACTTTTCGTAGAAGGCTGGTTCCCAGTGTAATTTAGCAAGAAACGACAGATCAAAAACGCCCAAAAGCTTAAGCGATAAGATAAGGACAACTGTACCACCCAAAATATTAAGCACGAACTGCCATTTGCTGAGAATTGCCCCGAGTTCTCCTGCAGCGGCTCCGGCAGCAGTAAACACCAGAGCAAATCCGCCGATAAAGGCTAGGGTATTCTTCAGTACTCGGCGGCGTAGGAGAGCATCCATAGCCGTCTCTTTAAGTTGATCGGAAGTCAGCCCTGTAATCAGAGAAAAATAGACTCCTAACATAGGAATGATGCAGGGCGAGAGAAAAGATAGAATTCCAGCAGCAAAAGCAATTGCTAATAGCGACGTAGTCAATAAATCACCCTACTCTCGGTTTTAGTAAGCCCACTTGAAGTTACGCATCGGAACGCTGACTAAATTCTTAATTACAAGTGTAACCTGGCTGCCGGGTTTCAGTTTGCTTAAATCTGTACTTTGTACTCCTATTTCAGCCGAAACGTGATGACCTTCTCCGCTTTTGTTTAAAACTTTAACGACAGCTGGTACAGTGGTACCACTAATCTTTAGTTCAGTATTCTCAGTAAAATCGAAATCGTCCAGATTGGTCATATGATTGTTCATCGATACCGCAAATTTCTGCATAGAGGAATTGGAACCTTCTTTTTCCCAGGTAACGGTAACATAAACCCCTCCTTGGTTATCAAGTTGCGGTGCCATCCCCGGGCCAGCGACCAATGGGCTGGAAGAGCCGGAGTTGTTAATACTGGTCGTATTAGTAGCTTGCTGCGCTTGATTTTGCGTAGCTTCAACCGTTTGGAGGCCCCACCAAACACCAGCCCCTAAAATAATAATTAATGCAGCTGCAAGTACTCTTACCTTCAATCGTCTCTCCCCTTTGCAAATAGCAAATTTCCTACACCCAAGACATTTCTCACTAACAACCTTGTCTGACTAGCTCTAATAATACTTACACAATTCGACTATGTTGTGAATTAGTTGTGAATTTCTTGTGAATTTCTTAGGAATAAAGGAGATATTCTTCATAATTTGTCGGTCTACAAAGATAATTCAGAGGTCATTTATGAATCTGAGAAGGTGCCATGTCTATTGGACAGGTAATGCGCAGTAGCGTCCCACAAAAAGTGCTGAGGATTACCCTCAGCACTATAATTGACTATTTAATTCATTTCGCATTAAAACTCTTGTGCTGAATATTTCAATCAACTTACAATTGACCCACTTCCAGTTACACAATGCCTGGACCCCTCAAGTGAGTAGTGCTCTCCTAAGCATAAACAAACTTACTTACTAATTATTTATGACCCTGTAACCAGCCTCATCGACGGCCTTTGCAAGTATCCTTAACTAAGGCAGTGCCTGACCATCGCAGATCCAGTAATTACTGATCTTAGAAATTCATCATATTACTTCCCAACTTTGCTGTCCCACTCCCATTCATCATCGCACTTCCAGGACTGGTAGCTCCACTTCCGTTGGTCATCATGTTTCCCCCGGATTGGCTCATGAATTGGTTCATTTTATCAAGGTTATCTTGCCCCACTTGGGCCTTAACATTCGGGTCTGAATTCATGAGATCTTGCATCGCCTTAACATCCCCTGTTTGCACGGCGTTCTGCATCCCCGCTGAATTATGGAGATTTTGCATGGCCGTCGAATTCATCAACGTTTGCTGTTGCCCTGGTGAAAACGTTTGCTGCATGAAACCTTGCATTTGACCGACCCATCCGTTGCCTTGTAGCTGGGTTGTTCCAGCTAAAGCTGGTAAAGCCATAAGCCCAACTGCTAATGTTGCGGTTCCTACGATTGCCGTGATTTTTTTACTAAATTTTTTCATTGTATATTCCCCCTAATTTAATCTTCATTCTACTGTTTTGCTTCGTTTGCTTCGCAGATCTTCCATGTCCTTAGTGTAACCCTGGGATACGATCATCTCATGAAAAAGTTGTGAATTTCTCATGAAGAAGGGACCTTGATTGAGAATCAAGGTCCCTTCTTCTTAATTATAGGTGTGTCAAAAGCTTCTCTTCACATTCTAATAAAGCGTGTAGCAATATTCTTACCCCTTGACACCTGAGGAGCCGAAACCTGTTTAGGTCTGACGTTCGCCACCTTCTGTGAAGGAGTGCTAGGCGTTTTTGAGATCTGAGGTGCTTGAGACACTCTCTACTGAAGCCGGTTTTTTCTCTTCGACACGAACATTAGAAGTTTCGGATAGTTGGATGATTACATCACGTGTTCCTATTCGCATGCTCGATCATGTACTTTCCTATAACTCTCTAAAGGACATGTAAGGATATGGTGATCGCCGGGTCTCCCTAGCCTACAAATGCGAAGGGCAGTTTCTCCCTGAGGAGCCCCTGCCCTTTTCTTGCTTCCTTGGCTATTTCCCTTTTACTTTGAATCAATCGTATTAAGAATCGGTCCTTGCCAGTTTTCGAACCAAACCTGACCCGTGTATCCATTCACATCAAGCTCTGCGTAATCCTTGCCGTCTTTCTGAACCATGAACTCATAGTAACCTGGCGCTAGTTCCGGTTTTCCGATCGAGTATCCTTGTCCCATTTTGGTTACAAAGTCTTGCGCGCTCGTCGCGGCCTGTTCTTCACTGACTGTGAGAGCCCCAGTGCTGTCCCAATTCATATATCCGTATTTAGTGTTCCACATAATATTCGGACCCATCTCAGCGATGATTTGTCCGCCATTCTTGTAAACCATAACTTCATAGGCTTTTGCTCCCGTCTTCCCATCTTTGAGCTCAACTTCGTACCCATTGGAAAATTCATGAAGTTCCGCTACAACAACGTCCTGGTTCAGTTTTTGTGTATAAGCTTTAGCAATCGCTACGGCTTGATCCGATGTAGCGACTTCACCGTTGGTGAGGTTGACACCTAAGCTTTGGGCATTATAACCCCCACCCATCATGCCATACCCTCCACCGTTTCCATTTGCACCGAAGCCACCCATCATACCGTACCCTCCACTGCTTCCATTTGCACCGAAGCCACCCATCATGCCGTAGCCTCCACTGCTTCCATTTGCACCGAAGCCACCCATCATACCATACCCTCCGGCGAATCCATTGGATCCTGAAATAGAATTATTGTTAGAAGAAGACGGTGTTGTGTTTGTTGCTTGACTTGTCACAAGATAACTAGCATTAATTGCTTTGTTTCCGTTAGTGTCTGCGGAAGTTCCTTGGAATTGAGTTGTAGCAACGGTTGGTGCTAAACCGAGAGTTCGTCCGACTGATTGGGCGACAACTGACCCAGAGTTCAGGGCAAACGCCGTGCCTGAAAGCGCCATCACGCTAGCAATTGAGAGTCCTACTATCCATTTTGTCTTTTTCATCATTTTGCCTCCTTTAATTTAAACCACTCACTTCACACTTTTTTTTACTATCAGCCACTGTCTTCTTGTCTCCAATTATACTCAACCAATTCGATTATGCTGTGAATGAGTTGTGAATTTCTCATGAATTTACTTGTAGGGGCGGTAAGCTACCTTTAAGAGTTACTTCTTTTGTTCAAAGAGTATTGGTTGTTTAGTACCCTGTTGATGCGGCCCCATTGAGAAAACAAGCAAAGTCCCACCAATCACGCCAAAGACCGTCGCTTCGGTCAAAAATAGCTTGGCTATTTCCTTATTCGAAGCACCAATTGCTTTCACGATGCCAATTTCCTTACGCCGTTGAATAACAGCAGTTGTCATTGTTCCCGCTATACTTAATAAGGAAACAATTAACACTCCAATAGTTATAAAAAACATTAAAGCCTGTATTTTCTCCAGAAGTCGTTCCTCGGCATGTGCAACCTGTTGAATCACTTTTGCCCGTGAACCAGGCACCTTTTTTTCTAATTCTGCTCCTTTATTCTCAACCGACGTCTTTGTACTCAACACACTTAAATCAACTCGCGAAACCTTCCCAGCCGTACCTAAAAAAGTTTGGGTTGTAGCAAGATCATCCATAATTCGGTTATCTTCATCTCCACCTGTTTGGACAACCCCTGCAACTTTGACCTCTAGTGTTTTTTTCCACCGTTAAGTATAAGAGGTTGATTGATGGAAAGACTGAACTTCTTAGCAACTTCCTGTCCTATAACGACACTATCCTTTTGAGGGACTTCACCTTTGAGTTCCCACCAAGGATGGATCACCATGCATGATAGCATTTTTCTTGAGTACTGGGATTTCAGCCTGTGTTCAGCATCACCGTCAATCAGGGTCCCTTCTTCATGAGAAATTCACAACTTTTTCATGAGTTTATCGTATCCGAAAGCTACACTAAGGACATGGAAAAACAGCAACAGCGCATCAAAGGAAGCAAAGTTGTAAAACGAAGATTTAAGAAGAGGAATATCACTAAAAAAATTTATCTGCCCATAAATCCCAGCATGTTATTGACGCTTGATTTTGTCCTAGCTGTTGAACAGACTTTTAATGATTGGTTACAACATTTTTTCCAATGGCGACAACACCCCTAGCTCGTGTGGAATAAGACACACTACTCTGCGTTTTATCCCACACAACGTAAACTCTTAATTTCTTGAAATCACTCCAAAAGCGCCTTCGCAATCTTTTTAATGGTAATCAAAAATTTCATTAGATACTGATCAGGGTAAACTCTAAGCCTAAAGCTATCACATCTAATTGAAAGCAAAGCATAACTTGGCATCACTTTTGCATATATGACTATTCAACAATATGATTAGAGGAGTGTGCCTAATGAATTACCTAAGAAGACCAATGAAGAAAATCCTTCTTTCCCTATCTCTATTAATCTTAACTCTCTTGTTTGCCAGTAATACACTAGCTGCATCTGGAAAGCTAGAACAAGACGCCGGCCCTTATCACGTGATTATGCAAACCAATCCAGAAAACCTTATGGCTAACCAAGCTGGAACCATGACAATGATTATTAAAAACAAGGCTACTGGACAACCCGTGACTGGTGCCAAAGTCATAATGATGCAGTCAACGATGAGCAATAGCAGTTCTGCTGGTAACAATAGCGGTAACATGGGGGGCATGAATATGTCTTCCGGTATGGATAAACAAGGTGGGACGGCCATGCAGGAACAGTCTTCAATGGGTTCAATGGCTATGGACCCAGGCACATACATGATGGAGGGTATGACTTTCAACCAACCTGGGCAGTGGAACCAAGCGATCACGATTTCTTCCCCTTTGGGTGAAAGCACCGTTAATTTTCCTATAACTGTCGGTAAATCCGGACCGAATTTCGTTCTTATTGGCAGTGTCGCTGGTGCAGTTGTGATTGTTGGACTACTTGCAGCCATGTTGAAACGAAAGAAAAACTAAGAAAGTAGAGGCTTTAGAATGTCTACTAAAAAGCAACCGATAAACTTCCTTGATTACCCTTGGCTCAAACGTTTTCTTAAAAGTTCACTATTCCCTCGAATATTTCAATGGATCACTGTTTTAGTTTTTGCAGTCATCATGGTTGAAACGCTAGCAGGACCCTCTGTTGCCCATGATAACTTCGGAACTGCCGCCACTTGGGTTCTTTGGTGGCCACTCATCCCTTTTTTCTTTTTTCTGCTCGGTCGGTTTTGGTGTGGAATTTGCCCCTTTGC
>NZ_JYNH01000073.1 GCF_000960765.1 Desulfosporosinus sp. I2
AAGTGGGGAAAACAGCTTTTTGTCAAAGCTGAACTAACCCTTCAAACCTTTGCTCCGGAAATTATTGAAGACTTACAACAAGAAAACAAACTCTCCAGTGATTATACTAAGCTTATCGCTTCGGCAAAGATATTGTTCGAAGGGGAAGAGAGAAATCTACCGGGCTTGGTTCCGTTTCAGTTATCAACTGATCGAGCTACGCGGAAACGAGCCAATCAAGCTAAATACGCTTTCTTTAACTCCAATGAACAGAAGTTGGATGAAATCTACGATGGCTTGGTTAAAGTACGAGCGCGTATTGCCAAGAAATTGGGTTATGAAGATTTTATCCAACTTGGCTATGCTAGGATGTTACGCTCAGACTACACTCCAGATATGGTGGCAAACTTCCGTAAACAGGTCAAAGACTCTGTTGTTCCAGTGGCTAGTAGACTGCGGGAACGACAAAGGAGGAGGCTGGGGTCGGCAACTCTGCCTTATTATGATGAGAAGTTTAATTATCTAACCGGTAATGCTTTGCCTCAAGGGGATCCAGAGTGGATTGTGGATAATGGACGACGTATGTACAATGAGTTGTCCAAAGAGACAGGTCAATTTTTTCAGTTTATGATTGACAATGAGTTGATGGATTTAGTTAGTAAAAAGGGGAAAGCGGGTGGCGGTTATTGTACTTTTATCGGTCAATATCAGGTGCCCTTTATCTTCTCGAATTTTAACGGCACATCAGGGGATATTGACGTTTTGACACATGAGGCCGGACATGCTTTTCAAGTTTATTGCAGTAAAAACTATCAAATACCTGAATATCACTGGCCAACCTATGAGGCTTGTGAGATCCATTCTATGAGCATGGAATTTTTGACCTGGCCTTGGATGGAACTTTTCTTCAAAGAAGACACTGCCAAATATAAATTCACCCATTTGAGCGAGGCTTTACTCTTCATTCCCTATGGGGTTAGTGTTGATGAATTCCAGCATTTTGTATACGCTCATCCGGAAGCCTCACCCCAAGACAGAAAAGCAGCTTGGAGAGAGATCGAAAAGAAATACCTGCCTCATCGAGATTATGAAGACAACGACTATCTTGAACGTGGTGGTTATTGGCATCAACAAGGGCATATATTTGGAGATCCGTTTTATTACATCGATTACACCTTAGCTCAAATTTGTGCCTTCCAGTTCTGGAAGAGGTCTCGTGAAAATCGTGAATCAGCTTGGGCAGACTACCTGAGGCTATGTCAGGCTGGGGGCAGTCAATCTTTCTTGGAACTGGTCAACTTAGCTGATTTGGTTTCTCCATTTAAAGATGGGTGCATCGAATCTGTGGTTAAGGTCGTAGAAGATTGGCTTGATGGAGTGGACGATTCTAAGCTGTGATTGATGAAATTATTAACAGAAGAGGGTACGCAGTACAAACGAAAAACTATCTCTGAACGAGGTAGTTTTTCTATGTCTAGTAATATTTTGCACGAGGCACTGGGGTTCTTTAGGTTAGAAGTAATCTCTTGCCTGTTGACTGGGAAATTCTCACTTTTAGAAAAAAGGATTATACCCATTTATAGAGAATATAGGAACTATTCGGAACAATAAAAGTAGTTAGTATTTAGTAAGGAGGGGGTATATTGTCGATAAACAGTGAGTACAACGCAGAACTATTAATTGCATCTAAGGAAAGAGAAGATAGAGAACACGTTTTCAACATTCTTGGAAGCATAAGCGCGGCGATTATTGTCATTGTTTTTGTGATTGCCAAATTGCAAAGCTAATTGCTAGCTTGTAACTTTTTTAGCCAAGCAAAAGACTATTTCTAACGTTAGAGGTAGTCTTTTTTTATGCATATATTTCATGATTGGTACCCAATTAGCCGTTTTCAGACGGCGGATATTTCGCCATAGATGTAAGTCCAGCGATTGAACCTAAGCCCATAGTTTCAACTACATTGCTGGGTACAATAACCAGAGCACCTTTTTCCTTAATCCCTTCGTAAAGAATATTCATGGCCCTTAGCTGTAACGCCACCGGATTATTTCCGTAGGATTTTGCTGCTTCGGCAAACTTGATGGCAATCTCTGTTTCCGCTGTACCTAAGATAACTCTAGCTTTACGCTCATTATGTCAATGGGAAAGAAGTTCGCTAATGGGCGAAAAGTGAGGTTCAATAGTTTTACTTTTTTGGAAACATTGCTAAGTTGTCTATATAATCCTTACTTATTTCATTGGTATAGCAACTTTTATTCTAATCGAAAATTATTCTTTGAATCCGAAGGAAGAAATCAGTGATTAGTCTTTTTAGGGATTTTTTTTGCTCGACTATTTATGACAAGTTTTATTCGAATCTTATGTAATAATTAGAGCAAGAGAAGTGCAGTTAACTTGCTCATGCCCTCGAATAAAATATAAGAGGAGGAAACAAACATGTCTCAAGTAACTGGTGTTGCATGCCCAATCTGTGGTAAAGGTGTTCTTAGAATCGATGCCCTAAATAAGTCAGGTGAATCTATAGAATCGGCCGAATTAAGCGTTAGTATGTTTGGAGAAGTAGAATTCTTCGGTGCTGAAGACCTAATTGGAACCAATAATGAGTGGCAATCCACGTCAGCAGTTTGTGCTAAATGTGGTGCGGATTTCAAGGTAAACTCAGATAACTTGGTTATATGGCCAGAATCATCGTCAAATGCAGAAACTAAAATGTATAGAATTGGAAAGTGGATAACCATTTAATTCTAATTTGTGATTTTTGTAATTACAATACTTGCCGAAGGGAGGACTTATTGCTTATCCCTTCTTTTTTTCTTTTCATGGTTAACGAAAACGTCTTTAACCATGAAAACTACTGCATCATATTTTGAGAGGTAACTCGTCTAACAAATCATGAAGATATTCAAATCCTAAACCGGCAATAAACCACTCTGGGGCCATACGAAGGGTAATGTACCCATTGATGTTTAATTTTCCACAGTAGTGCCAAGGACAATCACCTAAGACTCCCGCTAGAATAACACCACTAGAATATTCAATCATCCAAATCGTGGCCAAATACACTAAGCCGCGGATCCACCATGGAAAAGGCCGTATGCGGTTATGCAAAGGTTCAAGAAAGACTGACAGTCCATAAATGGGCATCATAACTAAAAAGGTAAACCCTTGCATACTGAAATCTCCTTTAAGGAGGGAGGCCAAACCCGTATAAATGACCTCAATTACAAGGCCGATGATTCCGTAAATTATGAAGCGTTTGAGAATTTTCATGGCATTAGCATGCCCTGATTTTTAAGGATCAATCGTTTGAAAATGAGTGTAAATTTTGGATCTTGGTCCTTACGATTAGCCGTGAAGAAAAAAGAAACCTCCGCGTCCGAAGGTATACACAATGTCTTTAGACTTGGCTATTATATAGTTCTTCTAAAAACTTATACGTTAGAGATCAATAGTTTAGGGGTAGCTCAATATGATTGTTTCTTATACTTAGGCCTCCTTAGCTTTTCCATTTTTATAGTTGACTTATAGCAGTTTGCAGATACTTATACAAAAATAAATATTATAATAATTATAAAAAAAGAAGGATATCAAATTGCTATGTCGAATAGAAAGAAATATGGATTATGAGTCGGCATTATCAGGTATCGATGTTGGGGATGTACCGATACATAAGAAGCATTCTTCGGGTTATCCTGCAACTGCGATTATTGAAGAGATCAAAAGAGATATTGATTTAGTAGTAATGGGTAGCCACGGTTATGGAATCATTGCCGGCGCAGTAATAGGAAGCGTAACTCAACATGTTCTGGCTCAAGCTCATTGCCCTGTGCTTATAGTTAAGTAGTGCAATACCTCCAAAAGGTTCTCCATGGAGCAAAATGCTCTATTCTTATTGTGAAATAGAAAGCAACAAAATTCTTAACAACGAATGGAGGGTAACCAATGAAGAAATTTACAATGACTGAAGCAATAAACATTGCAAAGCAACTTGGGATTGATTTTGATAGCGTGGGTTTTATAGCAGAAGAATATTTAGAGGGATTAAATATAGAATTAGAACACGGGACAGTCGATCCTCATACCAATGTATCCAATGATGATCCGTTGGTTACTGGTAAGATCGCCCAAGCACATTTAAATGAAACGCATCTTTACTATAACGAAGATATCGGTTTGGAAGCTTGGGAACACGTTATTAAAGCGTTTAAAGGGGATCCCAGAGGTAAAAGGATCCAAATAGTTTAATAGTTGGTGGGGTTGAATTCTAATAAGGGGTCTTACGGTAATTCTATGAAGACAGACGATTGATGAACTAATTGTCTGTCTTCATACTTTATTGCAATAGAAATTTCATATATGTTCCTGCTAAAATTTTAACGGGAACGGTATCTCTGGAAGATTCATAATTAAATCAACAAAAGAGCCGATCCGCCTAATGACGAACCGACTCTTTCAAATTAGCGATCTTATTTTCTATCGACGACCCTTTGACCCACCTTCATGAGATCTACTGGAACCTTGATGTTGTTCTGATGAAATTGATTTTCCTTGATTATTAGCTTTGACTTCCTTAGGTTCTACCTTAGTTTTAGCCTCTGCTATTGTCTCACTTGCAAAAGTTTGATCAAGTGTGTTCAAAGCTGCCTGCTCTTCTTCAGTCAATACACTTTGATCTTCGGTAGGTATTGTCGCTGTATCGCTATTATCTTCGGTAGATATTGTCGCTGTATCGCTATTATCTTCGGTAGATATTGTCGCTGTATCGTTATCATCTGTAGTGGTTGTGGTTTCTTCAGTAGTTTTTTGTTGTTCTTTTTTCTCCATCTTGGCGATACTCTTTTCCATGGAACGAACAATATTAATGGCTACTTTTTCCGAGGCTTGAGAAGGAAGCTTATCGAGTAGACCCGCTAACGTTTCTATGTTTTTAGCAGGTGTCTTACTAAGAGCTGATTCAAGTTTCTGCAACGTTTCTGAATCAGTTGATGTAAGTTTTGTCAAAAAGTCTTGAGCTGCTACTAAGTTTTTGGCATTTCCATTAAACGCAACTTGAGTTTCTTGAGTAGCATCAGTTTGGGTCGTGTTATCTAGTGTTTGTCCCCCAGAAGTATCAGTTTGTGTTGTAGAGTTAGTGGCTAAAATGGTTTGAAGCTTATTGATAAGCTGTGTTAACCATTCGTTAGAAGTAGTTGTAGTGGTATCGGTTGAAGTAGTTGTGGTATCAATAGTTGTGGTATCAGTAGACGAAGTTGTGGTCATGTCTATTGAAGTAGTTGGACCTATAGTAGTCGTGTCTTCTGCTAAGGCAACTGGAGCACTCAGAGGGAGCACACTAAGGGATAATAATAGGGCAAATGCCATAAACTTTAAGTTTTTCATTGATTTCACTTCCTTTAAAGAATTAATTGCTTGATTAATTAAATTATAACGATTTAAAAAACTAAATCTAGACTATTTCTATGATTAGGGAAAAGCTTCCTATAGAATTAGGACTTTAGTCTAATATGGTAGGGACCTGGTAGGGACCTATTTAATTGGGATGAAAGCCTTTGAACTTTTTATTTTCTTAGTTTGTTAGAAAAGTTGATCTATCCGGTAATCCTACGCCGGCTCGTTTTGCATATGTCGGCCGCATGATCGACGTTGAGCAGATCGTAAACAGTAGCGGAAGAAAAGCATGCCGGTAATTACATGCTTATCTTCAAGTGTCAGAGCGAGATTAATGGAGAGCTGAAGCCGTTGAGATTAAGTTTGAGATTAGTACCTGCAAGCGGTTTCTGTGGAAGATGTAGAGGGAGAGAGCCTTTAAGCTCCCACCCTTTTTTGGTTTTTAGCCCTCATCGGAAACGGTGAGGGCCTTTTATGCCCCGAATTAACCATAGTTTTTTTCAGGAAAGCAAAGTGGTGAACCTCCTGTCCCGTTTTTGCATATTATTAAGTAAGATGTAAAAAGGAGGTAATATAATGGCTAAAGAGTTATCGGTTAGAGAAGCATTAAAAATCGCTTATAAAACGGGCCAACAAGTTACAATAGGCCTGTATAGCGGTGTAACTCTAGAAGGAGTAATTGTCGAAAGACTATGGGAGACATCATTTCGTGTCTGGCTGGAACCAGCCGAACCTGTTGAACCAGGACAAGATATAGACAAAGCTATAATAGCAAAATACGCCGTAAAATCAGTCGAATTTGGAATGGCAGATTAAGCTAAAAGAAGGAGGCAAGCAAAATATGAGTCATGAAAAATATGAAGGCATTACAGAAGCATTAGAATACGCTGAGGATACAGGTCAGTCAGTTAATGTAGGTTTAAATAGAGGAGGAGAAGGAGTAAAAATAGAAGGGATCATCAAAAAAGTAGGCGAGAATTTTTTCCGCATTTTGCTGGAAGAAACAGGTCAAATAGATACTGTAGCAATATCAGAAGTTGAATATGTTGAATACTCCTGAATACTCCTGATTTCCTCCGCCACAACTTTCGTACAGTCATCGGGTGAAAGTTGAGTTAGATTCTATATAAGGAAAGTGACAGAAGAGGAGCATTCTTAACCCTAGATAACTCGCATCGATATACCGATTCCGGGGAAAGATATCCCTTGTAAAATCACTCGTCCTACTCATTTGGCTCTCATCGGAAACGGTGGGGGCCCTTTGCTATTCCTTTATCCTTTTTGCGGTATACGCACTAATACCAATATATCGGTCATTAGCAGGCAAATGCAGAAATCACCAAATTAATTCATTTAACTTTTAAGCTTATCAATGGATTGAGTGTTACTTTATTCATTTGGACAATTTCAAACGCCTTAGAGTTAGTTATAACGTCATAAAATAATAATTTCAAACTGACTCAATGATGCCATTGATGAATAGGGTATTCGTCCGCATTCATACAAATAATTCTGAAATAAGAGATTATGACACTTCATCCAGTAGATGGACGTTATATATTCGAACAGTATGACCACTAAATGTAAGATAATACAATCAATTATCCGCTAAAGGAAACAGTTTTCAACTGCTCCGGCTAAACTATATGCTACCACTCGCGGTGTGACACGAAAGTGAAAATTGCATATTAAGTCTTCAACCATAAAAAAGTAAAATTACCATAAAGAAGGAATCTCTCCTTTAAAGATGTTCCTCTTAACGAACTTCCGAAAGAATTAAGGCCTGGCGACTGCTTTTTGTACAGTGATGGACGATATGTAGCAGCACCTGAGGAAACCGTGAAGAGACGGGCGAAAATAAAAAAGCTTAAGGAATCTATGTGGAACGATAAATAGCCAAAAGAGCCCTCAGCGCAGCAGCTGAGGGCTCTTTTGAAAGAATGATCAAATAATTATGGTTTTCTTCTTTTCCTGTCACTCTGGGTCTCGAGCCTTGTACTCATATACTACATCATTAAAATGGCTGTCCGCAACGGAGTGCAGCAAGCAAATTCGGGACTGATTGAATCTGTAAGGGCGATCGAAAGATCCGTCGATGAATTGAAGAAGGCCAAGGAATAAATCATAGATGGAATATTTTACCTGATCCTAAAACAAGCCAAAAGGAATAAGATGAGTTGAGTCCTCACCTTATTTGCAAGGTGAGGAATTTTACGCTTAAATTACTAGAGATATCTAAAAGAAAGAGACTTAATCTTCACATTAGCCTCTTTCCAACTAAACTATGTCTGATGAAAGACCTTCCCATTTATTTCCACAAATTGTTCATTAGCTTTTCAGCTTCATCTTTAATCCGTTTCGTTCCTCAATATCGACTTCGTACTTTCCATTAATTGATTTTAGAGCATCGCTTTCTTTAGCTGTTGCAGAAATATCGGTTTTAGGAATATCTTTCATTGCTTGACCATCGACTTCAACTATCGCAAAGTCGCTAAGGCTAAGGTTTGTCTGCCTTGGTTGGTCCATGCATTAGATTTCGATTCAATTCGACTTAAAAGTAACTTAGGCTTCAAGTAATTTTGATGTTTGTTAAGAAGAAATCTTACGCTGTTCTACACCTAGGGCTTTAAGTATAAGTTCCATTGGACAAAAACCTGTTAATGCCGAAGTCATTAACATAATACCTACAAACCCGGTAAAAATCAGCCAATAGTTGCTGACAAATACGGCTAACAGGACACTAACGAACACAAAAAAACCGGCGATCAAGCGAATCCATGAACCTTTACCGTTTACGATGTACATAATTCTACACCTCCTATGCTATATACCCCCGAAAGGTAGGGGGGTATATAGCATTAAGCATAAGGTATTCCTTTCTAAAGGTCAAGAGTTACTTAAAAATTATTGCCCATAACTTTCGACAGATAGCTCGGTTCTTTAAAGGAGAAATCCGTAAGAAAGCAAAACTATCCACTTTCAACCAAGGGATACCTGTCTCAATTTAATAGATAAATCCTAAAAGAGGTGAAGGAAACATGACGTTGTGCTGTTTATTTATCTTACTCTCATAATCTATAAGAATTTCCTGCCGTTACAAGATCCGAATAACCTTTGGCTTTTATTTTGATGACACTAAAGCCTGCCCTCGTTTTCGTAGGTAATTCTCTCGACAACCCCGCCTAAATACTCCATTATGAGCCCTGCCAATCATACTTCAATAGCCAATGCACTTCGTAATATCTTTTCCTTACTTGGAACCAATTCTTTCTCCCAAACTTACACTACATTCCATTCCCTTTGCAGTTTGCTCTATGATATCCTTGTCAATTTTACATACATCTTTTTTTAGAAACAAGATGACGGTTGAACCACCAAACTTAAAATAACCTTTTTCATCTCCCTTTTCTACTTTTTTATTATTGTATGTTTGTATAATGGAACCTACAAAAGTAGCACCTACTTCAACATACAGTATCTCCCCAAAATTTTCTGAGTTTAGAACGCTCCATTCGCGTTTATTTGCGCAGAAGATCTTCTTGATTCGATTTAACGATGTAGGATTTACGGAATAGTAAAATCCTTTGATCTTTGTTGTTGGACTACAAGTTCCATGGTCCACAAAATGAAATCTGTGATAATCTGAGGGGGGCAACCTAACAATAAGGCAACTGCCTTCTGTATAGTTTGAATCTATAGAATCATGTCCTATTAGCTCTGCTAAAGAATAAGTTATCCCTTTTATCTGGATAAGCATCTTTATATCAATGTTCTCATAAGCCAGAATTTTCCCATCACAGGGAGATATTAAAATCTTCTTATCACTCTCTATGTTAATTTTTTCCTTTTTTAATTTTCGATAGAAGAATTCATTAAAGTTATTAAAACCCTTTTCAGGCATTTCAAAGCGTGCCATATCAATCTTAAATTCGTTTACAAATTTTTTTATTTTAATTTTGCTTATAGCTCTATCACAATAATACCCGCAAATTCTAGAAGTAATCTTTTTCTTGACAAACAGCTCTAAGATTTTCATTCCCAGAGGGGAGGAGTATATCCAATTAATATAAGATTCTCCTGCCACTAGTTCAATTTCATATTTTTCCGTTTTTCTATTATAAAACTTAATCATGTTTACCTCATTTTTTCTTCATCATTTTTCTAAACAATATGCCTATTTAGTAAGAAGCCTACATTCAAGCCTCTTATTATAAAGCACTCATATGCTTTAAACCTTCTATATTCCTAATTTTAACTGCAGTAAAATGAAAGTCAATAATTCCCTCATCTTTCATTTTACTCATTTCTCTTGACATGGATGGACGGGAGACATTTAGAAAATCCGAAAGTTCATTCCGATTTAACGGCAGAGTAATATTTACATCTCCTTCCCTACGATATTGTTCCAGCAAATATGTACTGATTTTCCCTCGCATACTCTTGATCGTAAGATATTCAACCTTCTTGTTCAACATCATCGCTCTCTCAGAGATTACCCTTAAGAAATTCTGAATAAGAGTCCTGTGCCATGAGCACATCCTGTCACATTCCCCGACAATTTTTCCCCTCGGCAAGAAGAGAACTACACAAGTCTCTTGTGCCTGAACAGTTGCTGGCCAGTTCATTTGGCTGGAAAAGGCTATTATTTCGCCGAAAATATCCCCTTGCTTCAGAAGTGTCATCACAATCCTGTTCCCTTCAGCATTCTCTTTACTAACCGTTGCTGCACCCTTAAGAACTATGCCAACGCTTTCATAAGGATCCCCACCGGTTACTATATAATCGTTTCTGTTATAACTGCACACCCTAGGCTTCAAGCAATTAAGCATGGCTAGAATATCAACTCTTTCAATCCCTTGGAATAAGCTCGTTTTTGAAACTTCTTCAAGATATTTTTCAAACATTTTCATCACCGCCTTGTTTATGTATCCTCAGATACCGACTTAGTTCTTTTATTGTAATATAATGAAGCTGTTAAAACAAATCGTTTGAAAGGGGTTCTAAGCATGAAACGAAGCATAATAAAAATAGATGAATCCAAATGTAACGGCTGCGGCCTTTGCGTGACTGCCTGTCACGAAGGAGCCTTACAACTCATTGACGGAAAAGCACGTCTTATTTCCGAAAGTTATTGTGACGGTCTTGGTGACTGTTTGCCTGAGTGCCCGACCGGAGCTATCGTCCTTGAGAAACGTGAAACGGCCGAATATGACGAAGAGGCGGTCAAGAAGCATATAGAGAAAAGCAAGCCTCAGCCTGAAGCTGCTCTTCCCTGTGGTTGCCCTGGTACCCAAGCAAAACTGCTTACCAAAAAGCAACTTGAATCCACACCCGTTCTCGCCAATGAAAACTTACACTCCCAGCTTGGTCAGTGGCCCTGCCAGTTAAAACTAGTACCCATAAACGCATCTTACTTAGATAACGCTCACTTACTGATCGCAGCTGACTGCACAGCCTTTGCCTACCCGAACATTCACCAAACGTTCATGCGCAATAAAATTACTCTGATAGCCTGTCCCAAACTAGATGACATTGATTATTCAGAAAAGCTGACTGCGATACTGAAGCAACACGAAATAAAAAGCGTCACAATATTAAAAATGGAAGTCCCCTGCTGTGGAGGGATTCTTCAAGCTGTAAAGAAAGCCTTGTCAAACAGCGGAAAAACGATTCCCTGGAATGTTGTAACAATCTCAACCGATGGAAGAATTTTAGAAGATTAATTTCAGGCTAAAACAGGTGGATAGATAAGCTTAGACAAGCATCTATCCACCTGTTTTATTTTACATTATCTTCGTGAGATAATACCAACCTCTTAATACTCCAAAGGCGATCATATTAATTAGCTTCGCATTTTCTATAAACCCATTGTTACTGAAGGCTTCTACTAAATTAGAGAAGGGGTGTCCCTGACGGACACTCCCTTTAATCTCTAAAATTCCAAATTATCCAATGGACTATATTTTTAGAATTCTTCTAATTTATCATCGGATGACCAATATAAATATTTCTCAACTGTTTCAATAGTTCGATGTCCTAATTGCTCCCTGAGTGATGCTGTAGACCCTCCATTCTTGAGGTAATTTATAGCGTAGGTGTGACGATAGGTATGAGGGCTAACTCTGATTCTAGGATCGATATTGGCTTGCTTACCATATTCCATTAAATTATCATGAATGGTCTTGTATGCAAGTTTCCCTCTATTACCCTAAATAAAAGCGATAACTTTCAACAGTACCTTGAGTCAGATTTCGTTCCTCACAATGAATGAGATAGTCATCAAATTGAATCGAGTAATCAGTAGGTACTTGAATCTTTCTCGATTTTCGTTTGACAGGGGAAACAACTGCTGTTTTCTAGTCATAATAAATAATCCTTTCTTTTGTTGTTCCCTGCTAGATTTTTCATAAATAAATGCGTATTGCCCTAGAAATCTAGTGCTGTTTAATGTACCGAATCTAGTGCATAAGCATAAAAAACAAAAAAGGCAAATTGATTACTCAATTTACCCTTAAACCCATATTTGGTGCGGTCGAGAGGACTTGAACCTCCATGCCCTTGCGAGCACTAGAACCTGAATCTAGCGCGTCTGCCAGTTCCGCCACGACCGCGTAACAAAAGTTATTATATGAGAAAATAAGTAGTTTGTCAATGATAAGTTGTATGATACAATAAAGTAATATTCGAAATATAAGGCTCCTGCATTAATTATGCTAGGGGTCTTTCGTATGGGTGCGACAGAAAGAGGGTAGCTTATGACTACAAAAAGAGATTTTCAGTTTGGGAGGTGCCCAATGGAAAAACGATTAATTGTGGGGGTTACGGGGGCAAGTGGTTCAATTTATGCAACGACACTTATGAATGCTTTGGCGTTGATGGATTGGCAGGTTGAGTTAATTATGTCGGTAACCGGTGAAAAGGTACTTGCTTATGAAACTGGCATTGAACGCTCTGCCTTCCCAGAAAATGTGCATATCCATGAGAACGATAACCTGTTTTCTTCGCTGGCCAGTGGTTCTTATCGAACAGCTGGGATGGTCGTGATTCCGTGTTCCATGAACACACTGGGTTTAATGGCGACGGGTACAGGGGATCATCTTTTGGCTCGAGCGGCTCAGGTGACGTTGAAAGAGCGATGCCCTTTAGTGGTGGTCCCTCGAGAGATGCCTTTCAATATTATTCACTTGGAGAATATGTTGCGGCTGGCACGTGCTGGTGCGACGATTATGTCAGCTTCGCCAGGCTTTTACCACCAACCTAAGGAGATGCAAGATTTAGTGAACCATGTTGTTGGCAAAGTATTAGATCAGTTTGGAATTGAAAATACACTCTTTAAACGTTGGAGTGGAGTTTGATTATAGGAGGAGACGAGAATTGTGAGAATTGAAATATTTCTGGGGGCCTTATTCATTTGGAATAGTTATGTTTTCATTACTATGGGTAGAGATAAGCGCCTAGCTAAATTAGGAAGTTGGAGGATTCCGGAGTTTAATCTACTTCTTATGGGATTTGCCTTAGGTGGATTTGGGCTCTACTCGGGGATGAGGTATTTCCACCATAAGACTCACCATAAAAAGTTCGTTATAGGTGCTCCTATATGTATTCTTGTGAATCTTTTAATGTTAGGGTATGTGATGTTTCGGTTTTATTATATTTAAATGACCCAAAGGTTATTTGAAACTCTTATCGAATAAAGAAAAGAAGCTATTCGGAAGAAAATTGTCATATTATAAGACTTTATGAGAATAATAGTTATGGGGGTAACTCAATGGTTGAACTTATGGCCGTTAAAGATTATGCACAACAAATTGCGGAAGCAATTGCCACTGTTGTGAAAATCGATATTGAAATAGCGGATCATAATCTAGTACGTATTGCTGGAACGGGAAGGTATCATAAAGGGGTAGGTCTATCGATGGACCGGCAGGGATATGTGTATCAGGAAGTGCTAAGGACCGGACATCAGTTTGTCATTGAAACTCCGGGAACCCATCCACTGTGTACTCCGTGTAAAGCGAGGGGAAATTGCTCTGAAAAGTATGAAGTGGTATCCCCGATCAATGTAGACGGAAAAGCTGTGGGGGCAATCGGACTGATCTGCTTTAACGATGCCCAAGCAAGGCTCATCCAAGAAAATCAGCAATCCTATCTTATTTTTTTAACGAAAATGGCGGAGACTATTGCCTTGAAGTTGAAGGAACAAGAGTTTATGGCGGGTCTGGTATCGTCCAATCACTATCTAAATTCTATTATTGACTGTTTGGAAGAAGGGCTTCTTACGGTGGATCTCGGTGGAAATGTCCTTCACTTTAATCAAGCAGCAAAACGTTTGTTTAGCGCCAATTTGCTTACCCCACGGAGTCAACTTAAATCCTTATTCTCGTCACAAATTGTTTCGGACATTCTAAGCGTAGGAAAAAATATGGATGAAGTTATTGAACGCGAAGTACACGTCGAAACCAAGAAGAATCGAGTCCAGATGGTTTTGCGTGCGCTGCCCATCGAAGGTGAAGATGGAGTGAAAAGCATCGCTGTCACCTTGCGACCGTTTGATGAAATCGGTCGAATTGTTAATCGACTTTCTCTTCAAGATGCAGGGTATACGATTGATGATATCTTGGGAACGAGTGAAAGCATTGTTCAAATTCGAGAAAGAGCGAAGGTTGTGGCTACCACGAAATCAACAGTATTGATTCGGGGGGAGAGTGGGACAGGGAAAGAAATGTTAGCCCGATCGATTCACAATCTTAGTCCAAGACAACAAGGGATGTTTATGGCGATTAATTGCACGGCGATTCCAGAAACGTTGCTGGAGAGTGAACTGTTCGGATACGAAGAGGGTGCCTTTACTGGCGCACGCAAAGGGGGTAAGATCGGGAAATTCGAATTAGCCAATAAAGGGACGTTGTTTCTCGATGAAATTGGAGATATGCCCTTGTTTTTACAGGCCAAAATTCTTCGGGTTCTACAAGAGCGGCAAATTGAACGAATTGGGGGGATAACTCCGGTTTCGGTCGATGTACGCGTCATCGCAGCTACACATCGTGATCTTGAGCAAATGATGGCTAAAGGCGAGTTTCGCGAAGATTTGTATTACAGGATCAATGTGATTCCGATTGATATTAAACCTCTAAGAGATAGAAAAGAAGATTTGGAGATTTTGACGCAGAATTTTATTAAAGATTACAATCAGCAGCTTAATAAAAAGGTTCAGTTTTTAACGGACGAATTTCGCGAACGTCTACAAGACTATTCTTGGCCAGGTAACGTCCGCGAACTTCAAAACGTGATTGAATATGCCATGAATTTGGCTGAAGACTCTACTTTAACTGCAGACCATTTATCGCCGAGATTGAAGACTACCCATTATAATCCTGAAGAACTCAAGGGGTTTAATCTCGAAAGTTTGGAACGGGAAACGATTCTTCGCTGTTATCAAGCGGCTGAAGCCGGTGTTCGGGGGAAAGAGAAAGTGGCCAAGGCCTTAGGAATTGGAGTTGCAACTTTATACCGAAAATTAGCGCGCTATAACATTGAGTAATTAGGAAAGCTGAGATGGTCTCCCATCTCAGGCTTGGGATTTGCTTAATTTTAGTTTCTCAAATCGATAATAGATACTCATTATGAGAAATAAGTTATCAATTTGAGAAATACTTAATACCTTTGTTTATAAAAGATGTTTGAGGACAGATGTTATCATTATGATAAGATCTGTCCTCTGAATAATATCGCAAAGGCACCCACTTAGCTCTTTTCAGGATTTGCAGACGTTGGCATGAATATTGCACGGTACAATTAGGATTAGATTCATTCAATCTCTGAAAAAAGGAACTCTGATCGTCAGAGGGATCTTTATCAATGCTAGGGACGGAGGGAAATCATATGGCTTATACAGTTGTGGGACAAAGCGTTTCAAGAGTCGATGCAGTGGCTAAGGTAACAGGGAAGGCTAAATATACGGATGACTTTTCTGAACGAGATATGTTAATCGGGAAAGTCCTACATAGTCCCTATGCCCATGCGATTGTCAAATCGATCGACGTAAGTAAAGCGAAGGCTTTACCTGGAGTTGAGGCTGTTTTAACGTACAAAGATCTGCCGGAAATTCGATACGCTACTGCCATGCCTGGTGTGATAGAGGCTATTGCCACGGATGAAGTGAGTGTTGCAGAACTTAAATATGGAACTGCAGGCCACCCCTTTTCGCTTGATTCAAGCCACCGGGATAAAGAAGATCGTCATATTCTAACGCAAAAGGCGCGATTCGTGGGAGATAATATCGCCGCGGTGGTGGCAACGGATGCCCTTATCGCCGCAAAGGCCTTAAAGCTAATTGAGGTTGAATATGAAGTGCTAGAAGCTTTGACTAGCACTGAGGCAGCCCTTAAAGAAGGTGCCCCTTTGATTCATGATGACTGCGAAAGAAACATTCTGGCTTCGGGCGGTTACGAGATAGGGAATATTGAAGAGGCCTTTAAAGACTCGGATCATGTTATTGAAGGGGAGTACGAAACAAGTATCGTACAGCATTGCCATTTGGAAAATCAGGTATCTCATGCGTATGTGGATTCAGATCGAAGAATTGTGATCATGACTTCGACCCAGATCCCACATATTGTGCGCAGAATCGTGGCTCAATCCCTGGGGATTTCTTGGGGTCGGGTACGAGTAATCAAGCCTTACGTGGGTGGCGGATTTGGTAATAAGCAGGATGTGACGATTGAACCCTTGAATGCGGCTATGAGTTTAGCGGTGGGTGGACGACCCGTCAAACTGGAACTTTCTCGGGAAGAAGCGATGATTGACACTAGGACTCGTCATGCTTTCAAGTTTAAAATCAAAACGGGAATCAACCAGGATGGGAAAATCAATGGGATTCATATTTCGGCTGTTTCGAATACTGGGGCCTACGCTTCACATGGTCATTCTATTGCCAGTAGTGGAGGAGGTAAATTCCGTTATCTCTATCCGACAAAAGCTTTGAAATATGACCCTATAACGGTGTATACCAATTTGCCGGTTGCTGGAGCAATGCGAGGGTATGGGACACCCCAGATATTCTTTGCGTTTGAATCTCATATCGAGGATATTGCGAAGAAACTTAATATGGACCCTATCGAGATACGAAAGAAAAACTTAGTTGAAGTTGGGTTTGTGGAACCGTTAAGTAAAAATAAGATTATGAGTTGTGCTATTCGCGAATGTATCGACAAGGGTAGAGAATTAATCAAGTGGGACGCCAAAAAGGCCTTGTACAAGAAGCAAAGTGGTGACAAACGTCGAGGGCTAGGGATGGCTTGCTTTAGCTATGCTTCGGGAACCTATCCTGTCGCCTTAGAGCTTGCGGGAGTGCGTATAGTTATGAACCAAGATGGTTCAGTTCAACTGCAATTAGGTGCGACAGAAATCGGACAGGGGAGTGATACCGTTTTCGCCCAAATGGTGGCCGAGATCCTCGGTCTTCCGATGTATATGGTCCATGTCATCTCCACTCAAGATACGGATATTACCCCTTTTGATACGGGGTCTTATGCTTCGCGGCAAACCTACGTTACAGGTATGGCTGTAGAAAAGGCGGCCTTAGAAATTAAGCAAAAAGTCCTTGGCTTTTGCCATAGCATGACGGATACTCCAGCGCATCTTTTAGATCTTAAAGATCAATGGATCGTTTTTAAAGAGTCTGGTGAAAAAGTACAAGCTTTGGAAGTTGTGGCGATGCAGTCGTACTATGATCGAGTCCATGCTCAACCGATTACGAGTGATGTTTCAAATAATGCTCGCATTAATGCGATTCCGTTTGGGGTCACCTTTGCTGAGGTGGAAGTTGACATCAAGACCGGGAAGATTAAGATTTTGGAAATTTATAATGTGCATGATTCTGGGAAGATCGTTAATCCACTCCTGGCAGAGGGACAAGTCCATGGTGGGGTCAGTATGGCGATTGGCTATGCCCTATCCGAACAATTACTCTTTGATGAGGCAACGGGTAAACCTCTTAACAATAATTTGCTGGATTATAAACTTCCTACGATTATGGATACCCCGAAAATCGGGGCGGCTTTTGTAGAAAAAGAGGATCCAACGGGGCCGTTTGGCGTAAAATCACTCGGAGAACCTCCGATTGTTTCTCCTGCTCCTGCTATTCGCAATGCAGTGCTGGATGCTACGAATGTGGCGTTTAATCGGATACCGATGACTCCGCAACGCGTTTTCGAAAAACTTAAAGAAGCTGGAACAATCTAGAAGGCGGGTGATGAAATGTACGATATAAAAGGATACTATGATGCTGAAACTGTTAGTGAGGCTACTGCGCTCCTGGCGGAAAACCCTAATCTAAAACTTATCGCAGGTGGGACAGATGTGCTCATTAAACTGCACGGAGGGCAACTTGAGGGTGCTGAGCTCTTGGGTCTTCGTAAGATCAAATCCTTGGAACATATTCGAGTTGCAGACGATGGGACAATTGTGATCGGGGCAATGGCCACCTTCTCCACGGTTTTCAACAATCCTATTCTCAGAGAACTAATTCCTATCTTAACGGAAGCGGCTATCTCTATGGGTGGACCACAAATTAGGAATATTGCCACGATCGGTGGAAACGTTTGCAACGGTGCGACGTCTGCGGATAGTGCCTCTTCGTTGTTTGCCCTTAACGCACAGTTGAAATTGCAGGCTAAAAACGGGGAACGCCTTGTTCCAATCCGTGAATTCTATCTGGGACCTGGTAAAGTCGCTTTGAACCCTGGGGAAATTCTTACGGAGATTCTGATCGCACCGGAAGATTACAAAGGTTTCGGAGGGCAATATATTAAATTTTCCATGCGCGAAGCGATGGATATTGCCACACTTGGAGTGGCGGTGGTCTGCAAAGTGCAAAGCGGAAACTTTGCCGAGGTTAGAATTGGACTTGGGGTTGCAGGGCCAACTCCTTTAAGGTGCCTCGAAGCAGAAGAGTATGCCAAGGGTAAGAAAATTTCTTCGGAAACATTGGCAGAGATCGGAAAGCTCGCGGTTAAATCGGCCAAGGCTCGGACTTCGTGGCGGGCTTCCAAAGAGTATCGGGAACACCTTGTGGAAGAATTGACGCAAAGAGCTCTAAAAATTGCCGTTGTCAACGCGGGAGGTGCGGAACTTGTTTAAACGAATTGCCTTTACGGTGAATGGAAAAGCTTATAATTTTGAGGTGGATGTTCGGGAATCATTGCTGGATGTTTTGAGAAATCATTTAGGTTTTACGGGTGCCAAACAAGGGTGCTCGGTTGGAGAATGTGGCGCCTGTAGCGTGCTTATTGATGGTACACCTTACGATACTTGTATTTACTTAGCAGTCTGGGCAGATGGTAAGGAAATTAGAACGATTGAGGGCGTGGCTGCGAAAAACGGGGAACTCTCTGACGTGCAGAAAGCGTTTGTCGAGGAGGGGGCTGTCCAGTGCGGTTTCTGCACACCTGGCCTTGTTCTAACCACGACCGCAATGGCGGAAAGTGGCAAAGAGTTTACTCAAGACGAAGTTAAACGAGAACTTTCAGGTCATTTATGCCGGTGTACAGGATACCAGAATATCTTGAAAGCGGCGGAAAAGTCTTTAGAAGGACATGTTTGCACGTGTGTGGACAGCCCTCATTATAAAGGGTAATCAGGTGACATTTTTAAAGTTCAATTGAATTTAACTTCATTTGAACTTTCCATTAATCCATAAATCGACCAATAATTATAGAATAGAGGCATGATGAATAATGATGAATGATAAGATGATCCAGATTCCCTTTAAGAAACTGGTCAATTGGATGTTTGAGGAATATAAACGAACACAAACTATTTTCGGCGTATCTGAGGTTAAATTCTTCCAAAAGAAGAATAACCAACAGATTCAACTCTTTGGAGAAACTATGGATACTCCAGTTGGTCCTGCTGCTGGTCCTCATACCCAACTTGCGCAAAATATTATCGCATCGTATCTAAGCGGTAGTCGTTTCTTCGAGTTAAAATCTGTACAGATCATGGATGAGTTAGAGATTCCTAAGCCCTGTATCCTGGCAGAGGACGAATGCTATAACACGGAGTGGTCTACTGAGCTTCCGATTATGGGCGCCTTTAACGAGTATGTAAAAGCTTGGTTTGCGCTCCATGTTCTACAAAAGGAGTTTTTTAACCAAAGTGATCGTCGCTTTATGTTTAACATGAGTGTAGGGTATGATTTGAAGGGGATTCAATCTCCTAAAGTCGATCAATTTATTGAAGGGCTTAAAAATGCTTCTGAAACTCCAATTTTTAAAGAGTGTCTGGCTTCTTTACTCGAAAATGTTGACCAGTTTGAAAAGGTCGATCGTACCTTTATTGAACAAATTTCACCTACTATTTGCACGTCGATTACTCTATCGACCATGCATGGCTGTCCTCCTGCAGAAATCGAAGCTATCATAAAATACTTAATCAGCGAAAAGAAATTGCATACCTTTGTGAAGATGAATCCTACGCTTTTGGGATATGAATATGTAAGGAACACCTTCGATAAAATGGGTTACAAGTATATTGAACTTAAAGAAGAGTCCTTTACTCATGACCTCCAGTTTAAGGATGGGGTTGAGATGTTGAAACGTCTCAAAGTTTTCGCACTGGAGAAACAAAAAGACTTTGGCGTCAAGATGTCTAACACCTTGCCTGTAAGGATTACGAAATCTGAATTGCCGGGCGAAGAAATGTACATGTCCGGTCGAGCGCTGTATCCGTTAACGATTAATTTGGCGTATAAATTGGCCTCGGAGTTCGATGGGGATCTCAAAATCTCCTATTCGGGTGGAGCGGATGCCTTTAATATTGACCGAATCTTTGAGACGGGAATTCAGCCGATTACGGTTGCGACCACTCTATTAAAGCCTGGCGCTTATATGCGCTTCAAACAATTAGCCGATCTCTTAGATCCTCTGATGACAAAACAAGAGTCTAATAAACTTAATATGGAAAAGTTAAGAGCTCTTGCCGAAGGTGCGTTTGACGATGCTAATCATCTCAAAGAAAAGAGCGATATGATCAATCGGAAAACAGAGCTGAAGTTACCTGTCTTTGATTGCTTCATTGCCCCTTGTACTGTGGGATGCCCCATTGAACAGGATGTTCCGGAGTATTTACGCTTGGTTGGCGAAGAACGCTATGAAGAGGCGTTCGATGTTATTGTGTCTAAAAATCCATTCCCCTTCATTACAGGAACGATTTGTACCCATAACTGTATGACCAAGTGTACCCGCCTGGATTATGATGAGTCAGTGCATATCCGAGGGCAGAAATTGGTGGCTGCAGAAAAAGGGTTTGATGCCTATATGAAGAAGATTCCTGCCCTAAAGCCTCAGTCCTCTGCCAAAGTTGCTGTGATTGGAGCGGGTCCATCTGGACTTGCTGCGGCCTATTTTCTGGCCAAAGGTGGCATGGAGGTCACTGTCTTTGACAAACGTCAGAAAGCCGGCGGTACGGTGGAATATGTTATACCAGACTTCCGAATCTCTAGAGAAGCGATCAGTAAGGACATTAAGCTCATCGAGAAAATGGGGGTAAAGTTCGAATTTGGGATTGATCCCATCGTTTCTGTGGCAGATTACAAAGCGAAAGGGTTCCAGTATGTTTATCTAGCCATTGGCGCAGGAAAGTCTAATGAGCTAGAGCTTAAGGGAGATACTGAGCGCGTGATGGGAGCGATTCCCTTCTTAGAAACCTTTAATGCGAACAGAGATTCCTTAAAGCTCGGAAAAAACGTCGCGGTCGTTGGAGGGGGTAACTCTGCGATGGATGCGGCTCGGGCTGCCCTAAGAGTGAAAGGGGTAGAGAACGTCTATATTGTCTACCGTAGAACGAAAGACTACATGCCTGCAGATCACGAAGAATTAGTCTATGCGATGAAAGATGGAGTTATCTTTAAGGAACTTCTTGCTCCTGTTTCGCTGACTGAAGGCGTCTTAAAATGTCAAGTGATGGAGTTGGGTCAGGCGGATGCTTCTGGACGAAGGAGACCTGTAGCTAAAGAGGGGACCTTCGAAGAATTGCCAATCGATACTGTTTTGTCCGCGATTGGTGAGTTGATTGATTATGACCTGCTCAAGAGCAATGGTATCAAACTAGAGGAAAAGGGCAAAATCTTCGTTAATGAGGAAACGCTGGAAACAAGTGTAGAAAATGTCTTTATCGGGGGGGATGCCCTGGTAGGACCTTGGACGGTGGTCGGAGCTGCAAAGCACGGAACCCTCGTAGCTAAAGCCATTCTTGAAAAAGAGCAGCTCGGATTTAAACAGGAGTATGTAACCAAGATTTCCTTTAATAATCAGAAACAGCTGTTGGAAATTTCCGAAAAGAAAGGGGTTATGAAACCTGTCGCCGATCACAAACTTGAATCAGCTCGATGTTTAGAGTGTAATAAAGTTTGTAATATCTGTGCCGAGGTTTGCCCAAACCGCGCTAACTTGATGATTCCGGTCAAGGGCAAAGGACTCACTAATATTGATCAGATCTTACACATGGACGGAATGTGTAATGTTTGCGGAAACTGCGGGACCTTTTGCCCGTATTCCAGTGAGCCTTACAAGGTTAAGATGACCCTATTTTGGACGGAGAAAGATTTCCGGGATAGCCCTAATACTGGCTTCTATTTCTTAGAGGGTGGTAGCCGTGGGGAATTTATGCTTCGCCTAGAGGAGAAAGTCGAAAAGGTGAAGTTTAATGAAGCAGGCCAAACAGATGTGCCGATTGATGACAAGGTTGCGGCCTTTATTTGGACTGTTTATAAAGACTATGAATATCTGTATAAAGTTTTAAAC
>NZ_JYNH01000074.1 GCF_000960765.1 Desulfosporosinus sp. I2
TTCTAAGAAAAGGAATTGCTAATAGGCAATATCTGGTACATTATCTTTTTGATTATTTTTGTCTTGACATCCGAGCCACTATAGAATATACCTTTGTCTTCTACCCTTTGTTCTAGATACTAAAAGCATACTACCCTTCAAATCTACATCCTTAATTTTTATGCTTCTAAGTTCCAACGCCCTTACACCTGTACCTATTAAAAAATTAATAATAACCCAGTTTCGATACTCACTGAACGAATTTATTTCGGGTTTCACCAAAAGGAGTTTGAGTTCTTCATGGGTGTAAACTTGCTTAATTTCTTCAGTAATCTTTATTTCTTTAAAACCAAACTCCTTAATCAACCCCATACTCATACCATACTTAATAATTGAGCATATCCCACGGATATAAGTGTTTATAGAAACTGCTTTTATCCCCGTCCCTTTCAAGTGTAGGATGTAGTCATCTATCAAGTCTCTAGTGACATCAGAAACCATAAGTTCCGACAAGTTGATAAACTTGTTGAACATATTACAGCTTGTCTCATAAAACTTTATGGTGTATTCCGATAAGTTATTAACCATACATTTCTTTAAATACCGTTTCTTCAATTCTGGAAAGGTTATATCCTCTCCTTTGGTCATAGTCATTCGTTTTAATCCGTTTTTAGCCTTCATTTTACCAACTCCTAATCTCAAATTAGTAAGTCGATAACGTCAAAACTGGCGTTTATGATTACCCCAAAAAGGGGCTGAAATCATAAACGCCTACCAAATACTTATACACGCCTCAAACACTCTCAAACCCTGTGTTTATGCCCCTTCTACCCTACTCCCACTCAATCGTTCCAGGCGGTTTCGAGGTAATATCATAAACCACCCTGTTAACCCCCTGCACTTCATTCACAATCCTTGAGGAGATATTATGCAGGACTTCATACGGCAACCTGGCCCAATCTGCCGTCATAGCATCTTCGCTGGTGACAGCTCTGAGGATGATGGGGTATTCGTAAGTGCGACCATCACCCATGACTCCGACGCTTTTGATGGAAGGGAGTACGGCAAAGCTTTGCCATAATTCCCGATAAAGCCCGGAGCGACGGATTTCCTCTAAAACAATGGCATCTGCTTCCCGTAAAATATCAAGTTTTTCACGGGTTACTTCTCCGAGTATTCGAATTGCCAGCCCCGGTCCTGGGAACGGTTGTCGCCAAACAATCTCTTCGCTCATCCCAAGTTCTATCCCTAATTCACGCACTTCATCTTTAAAGAGCATTCGCAATGGCTCGATTAGCTCGAACTGGATGTCTTCTGGCAAACCGCCGACATTATGATGACTCTTGATCGTTTCCGCTGTTTCCGTCCCGCTCTCAACAATATCCGGATAAAGAGTTCCTTGAACTAAGAAATCTACTTGACCTAGTTTTGATGCTTCTACTTCAAAAACTCGAATAAATTCATTCCCGATCGCTTTACGTTTGGTTTCGGGATCGGATACCCCTGCAAGTTTTTCCATAAACCGTTCATGGACATCCACAAAGACCAGATTAAGGCGAAATTGCTCAGTGAAAATCTTTTTAACCTGCTCTGCCTCATTTTTACGCATGAAGCCATGATCCACAAAGACACACGTCAATTGATCTCCCACTGCCTTGTGTACTAAGGCGGCTGCAACAGAGGAATCCACCCCACCACTCAACGCACATAGGATCCGCCCATTTCCGACCTTAGCTCGGATTTCAGCGACTTGTAACTCGATAAAAGACTCCATGGTCCAATCCCCACGGCACTTACAAACATTGTACAGGAACTTTATTAACATCTCTTGCCCATCAGGAGTATGTTTTACCTCAGGGTGAAATTGAACGCCATAAAAATGTCGATCTACATTCAGCATTGCTGCGACTGGAGTATGTCCAGTATGAGCAGCGACTACAAATCCCTCGGGCAAGGCTATGACAGAATCTCCATGACTCATCCAACACGGACGTTCTCCACCCAAGCCTTCCCACAGATCAGTAGGTGTATCAACCGTAAGCATCGCTTTGCCATACTCACTGGCCACTGGATGTTCTACTGTTCCCCCTAATTGTACGGCCATGAGCTGCATTCCATAGCATATTCCCAAAATAGGAATCCCTAGATTATAAATTTCAGGGTCAACTTTAGGTGCATTCTGCTGATTGACACTGGCTGGTCCACCCGATAAAATAATGCCTTTAGGCTTACGAGCCTGAATTTCCTCAATTGAAGTTTTGTAGGAAATCATCTCAGAATACACATGAGCCTCACGTACACGGCGGGCAATAAGTTGATTATACTGTCCTCCAAAATCCAAAACCAAGACAACTTCCTGTGTCACTATAATTCATCACCAATCTAAATAATTTCGTAAGCCTCTTGCTTTAAGACTCCCACATAGGGTAAATTCCTGTACTCCTCGTTAAAATCCAAACCGTACCCAACTACAAATTCATCGGGGATCGAAAATCCATTATAATCAGGAACAACATTGACTTTACGACGCTCGGATTTGTCCAGGAGCGTAACAACTTTCACACTGAGAGGATTTCGTGCTCTCAAATTTTCTTTTAAATACTTTAATGTCAGGCCGGTATCCACGATATCTTCAGTGACTAAAATATGTACATCTTCAACACTACGTTCTAAATCTTTAAGGATCCTCACAACACCGGATGACTGAGTGGATGCTCCATAACTCGACAACGCCATAAAGTCATACGCCAGTGGCAATTTAATCTCTCGAATGAGATCCGACATAAAAGGGACAGCACCTTTAAGGATTCCGAGGACCAAAATTTTTTTACCTTCATAATCCCGAGTGATCTCAGCCCCCAGTTCGGCTACACGTTTTGCTAGTTCTTCCCGTGTAATCAAAACCTTTGCAATATATTCTTCCATCAAGGACACCTCCATTATACTATGCCAAAACTATACCAGAGGCTCGCCCATTCTGCAAACGCTTTTATGGCTCATTCTCTTGTTCATAGACTAATTTAGACAATAATAAAAGAAGAGGCAGGATTTAATAAGCTATCCCAATTCGTGAATTCAAATAGTTCATACTTAAAACCTCTTTATAAACTAAATCAGCCACATCCGGAATAGAGATGGCTACTCCGTCTTGAGGTAAAAAGTTACGTTCTATTCGATAACGTCCTGTAAAATTTCCGCTCGATAAATAAGGTGGACAAATGATAGTCCAGTGAAGGTCTGACTCTCTCAGGAATCTAAACACTTCATGATGTTCTTCAGCGGCCCAGGTTGATTTACGCTTTGATTCTTTCGATTGATAGCGTAATAAACTCGGATCCATTTGACTTTGCAATATACCTGCTGTTCCAACGGTTATGATCCGTTTGATCATCCTCTTCTTCATTGCCTCAAGAATGAGTTGCATACTAACAGAGAGCGTGTTCGTTCCATCTGTACTAAGCGCACTTATCACGACCTCAATTCCCGATAAGGCTTTAGCAATGTCTTCTTTGTTTAAAACGTTGCCTGTGATTATCGTTAAGCGTTGATGAGGCACAATTTTTTTAGGCTGACGTACCAACACCGTGACATCATGATCAAATTGCAATACATTATTAAGAATATAACCACCCACTCTACCTGTCGCGCCAAGAATTAGAATATTGATGTAATGTACCTCCTCGTATAATTTCTAAGATATCAACAGCCTTGCTCTGATAATACATTCTCTTTATACTATTATTCTTCCCATGTTTGACACATAAAAACGTTCCGAGATCTTTTAAATAAGTATAACCTGTGAATAAAGGATTGAAAAATGTTGTTCTCGATAACGTGTATTTTATAACGGAATTTTAAGTAATAATCCCGTTTAGGTGTATTTACTAAACGGGATTCCCTTGCTTTTAACAGGCAATATGACCATTTATCACCACAGTCAAATATTATACATAATATGGGAAAAAGGGGGTGAATCTTTGTATACTTCAGACTATCATGTCCATTTTTATGAAACCCGCACATGTTGCGCACATGGACACATCCACTGCTTGTCAGGCATTACAGGAAACACTGTACCGGGAGGAGGTTCACATGTCCATTATTATCGTGGTGTAACTACGTTTAATGATGGCCACGTTCACTACTACGCAGGGGTAAGTGGACCCGCAATCTATTTAGATGGAGGTGGCCACACCCATTCTTATTGTGATACCACTACTATCGACAATGGCCATGCACATTTATTTAGGGGACAAACTTCCTTCGCAGACTTTGCGCATTTATTTAATAAATCCTATTAGAAAGAGTCCTCTCGCAAGTTCAGTGAACTCATGAGAGGACTCCGTAATTATTCTTTATAAGCTATTGCAGAAAAATGGCGTCACTGCCGACCTTCGGAGTCTGGAACCCTTGTACACAAGGCTTTCAGGCTCTTATTACATCATGCCGCCCATGGTGTCATTAGATATAACAATCTTTACAATGTCATAAAATGTTCACCATTGAAGCGTTTTCGAAGGTCTGTGTTTACACATATTGATAGCAATTTTACAATTTCAACATGATTTCGTGGTCAAAATGTCGTCAGGCGCAGTCTCTCTCCTTGCGCTCCATAGGTAACACCCGGTTAATTGCGTTAACCCTCACTCTTTCCCGCCCATAGCTTGGGCAGTTCAGAAATATCATCCAAAACTCCTTTCTTCCCAATCACTGTAGGGGTTTTCTTCTTGGCAGGCCTTTCCGCCGGTGCTTTTAGAGCCTCCAGCGTCAGCTCAGCACGAACCGCCGGAACCGTTAAATTAAGAATTATATCTATATTAGGATCCTCTATAAGTTCTTAGATCTCATAAAACCGTCTCCATGACAATTGCCACCTTATTCTTTCGTTATGCTTATAGTAGCGGTTTGCGACAATGCTAAACCAGCGGCCACCTCCACCGTTTTCAGAATTCCTGAAACGCCAGGGCAACTGGGATGAGGGCTATATTTGGCAAACACTTCATAAACTCTACCCATATGAAGTTTATTAAAAATTTCTTTGTAGGCATCAAGTTCTATTAATTCCTTAGCAATCTTTTGGTAATTTGGACAATCACTTGTTATCTCCAATTTTATTTGATGATCATCGTCACTAACTGCTTTGACATTAATAGTAAAACCGCAGACCCCAGCGTGTATAATCCCTGTTGCCATGATAATCTTCCTCCGATACTTTTATTTGGGTTTTAGAGTAACTGTCACTGACATTCGATCAGCTCAACCGTTCGAGATACATACTGTCCATGTAATAGTTGGAGAATGTGGTACTACCTCCAAGTTCAACATGGCTAATCTTTCTATATAATTCTCCTACCATAGCCACCTCCTGGTGGTCTAACAGAGCTAGTATTGCGCCAACGTGTGCGGCATTTCCCACTGTCTTTATTCTGTCCTCGGAGATATCCGGAACGAGACCAATATTCAAAATGTTATGCGCCTTGAGATATGTGGCAAAGGTTCCTGATAAAGTCACCGAATCGAGCTCAGATACAGTTATTCCGGCCATTTCTACAAGAGTTTTAATTCCTGCACAGACAGCCCCTTTGGCCAACTGCAATTCCACTATGTCTTTTTGACTTAAGGTTATATCCTGCCCTTGATCTGATCCGTAAGCCAAGACAAATTCGCGCCCCTTCTCGGCAGCTCGAATCCGTTTTCGTAGCTCGATCGCAAGCGTTTCCGCCTTTTCAGGATCGACAATTTTCCCTTGTTTGTTAATGACTCCCGACTGTCGCATCTCATCAATCGCCTCGATAAGGCCAGATCCACAAATCCCGATAGGTTCCTGCTCTCCAATCACTTGACAGACTACTCCATCTTCCGTGATAGTAACACTTTCAATGGCACCCCGTTTTGCCCTCATTCCATGGGCGATGCCTGCGCCCTCAAAGGCAGGACCCGCCGCTGTAGAGCAAGCGAGCATCGTGTGATCTGTCTTTAAAAATAGTTCGCAGTTGGTACCTAAGTCAATGAGCAAATGATTACCTTGTTCTAAAACCACAGGTGCCCCCACAATGGCCCCTATTGTGTCGCCCCCTACAAAACTTCCTATGTTTGGTAATAACAAGATTCTCGCTTGGGGATTAATTTCCAGTCCTAATTCCAGCGCCGAGAATTCTAACGGCCTGTTGCAAACAGAGACGAACGGTGAAACTGCGAGATGGGATGCATCCAAACCAAGCAAGAGATGATGCATTGTGGTATTCCCAACAATCGTCATTTTGAAGATCTCGTTCTTACCCACATTAGTTTGAACTTCGAGTTCTTCTAGCAAGTGATTAATCGTCCTCCTGATAGCGACACGTAAGGCCAGGGCCCTCTCTTGGCTTTCCATCGCAAACGAAATACGGGAAATTACATCTGCACCATAGGCTGTCTGTTCATTTTCAGTAGAGACAACTTTTAGGATATCCCCCTGATTCAAATCGATCAAGGCTACCGCCACACTGGTTGTTCCAACATCGACGGCAACACCGTAAAGCCTTTTTGTGGTATCCCCTGTCTCAATTTCTAAAATCTTATCTTCATAGACTGTAGCAGTTAGCGCGAATTTATCTGCTCGTAAAATGTCCGGGACTTTGCTTAAGATATATAGACTTGTCTTGTCATAACTCCTACCCGTTGCAGTGCTTAGAGCATCCACTACACGATCCCAATCTCCCCGCTCATCCGCTAATGTTGGTTCGCTTGACTGTATATACACCTTTTCAACCCCTGGGTCTAATGTAGTCGTTTTCATTCCCTGGAGAGCACTCACTTTACGATCTTGGCTCTCCACAAAATTTAGTTCAATGACCATTCCTTCCTCTGGCTGCACAGTACAAGCAAGTCGAAATCCTGCTTGTAATTCAATGTTATTTAGATGCAACATATCGTGATCACTTGGCGGAGAGACATATCCTGTCATCCATACTTTGCATTTACCGCACGTTCCTTTGCCATTACAGATATTCTGCACGGGAAGATGATGTCGAATCAGCGCTTCCATTAAGGTTTCATGATCTTCTGGAATTATGACACGATTTGGGAGTATTGTAATCTTCATGGGCATCTCCTTACTCTAACTTTTCTAACCCCCTGGGAACGTTTCTTTCCGATTTTTATTTTTCGCTCTGTCCTCCTATTTTTCCTGCTTCAGCTTACTTAACCTAGAAAGTCTACAAGTTCTTCTGGACGTTTCGTCGTCTAATCATTGTTTCGCAAACATTCCTTTCAAAGAGCATCCCCTGCGCTTAGAAGAGAAGGGGATGCTCTAACCATATTTTAGTTTTAGAACTCAAATTGCTTATTTCGATAAGCCTTAAGATATTTGACACAATAGTCATCTCGGCCAGCCAGTGTCTCAGCCGTGATCAAACTAGCCATCATCATCTTGTCCAAGGGGTTAATAATCAGGCCATCTAATCCTTTGCCAATAGCCATAATTGCAAAGGCATGATTCATGAATTTCCTCTCAGGAAGGCCATAGGATATATTAGACAGCCCGCACATTGTATGAACACCTTTAAATCGCGTCATGATGGCTTCAACGGAGTTAATAAATTCTACTGCAAACGTGCTGTTCGTAGAAATTGGCTGTACCAGCGGATCTACATAAATATGATCAAGCTGCACATTGTTTTGGACGAGCCCATTTATGAGTTTATCTGCAATTCTTAACCTGTCATCCATAGTTTCAGGCATTCCTTCATCACTCATGCAAAGCGCCACAACTTGTAAATCTGTGCCTGCAACCACAGGAATCAAAGCATTATAGCGCGCTTTTTCTAGGGAGATGGAGTTAACCATTGCAACACCTTTGTGCACGGACAAAGCCTCTTCAATTGCCTTTGGGTCGGGACTGTCAATACAGCAGGGGCAATCTACAACTTCTTGAACAGTTTTAACGAGCCATCTCAGGTATTCCGGTTCCTTACCGACAAAGATACCCGCGTTGACATCAATATAATTTGCCCCAGCCTCGAACTCGTCCTTGGCCACCTTTTGAATGTATTCAAAATCTTGTGCTCCGATAGCCTCTCCAATGGCCTTACGGCTTGCGTTAATTAGTTCTCCAACAATGATCATTTCGTTACCTCCTTCAAATAATTAAAGACTTCCTTGTGAATTAAATTCAAATTGTGAAACCGCAGCTACGCCGCTGTCAATAGCAGCTTTGGCTACTGCCTGGGATACGGTCGGAACAAGCCTTTGGTCAAAAGCATGGGGCATTACATAATCGACATTCAGTTCCTGATCTGAGACAAGACCGGCAATCGCATAGGCGGCTGCAACCTTCATCTCTTCATTAATGATTTTAGCTTTTACATCTAAGGCCCCACGAAAAATTCCCGGGAAAGCTAAAACATTATTGACCTGATTCGGAAAATCCGAACGTCCTGTCCCCACTACAGCAGCGCCAGCCTGCTTGGCTAGATCGGGCATTATTTCAGGATTAGGATTTGCCATGGCGAAAATAATCGGATCTTTAGCCATGGACTTTACCATTTCAGGAGTTACAGCGTTCGCCACTGATACTCCAATAAACACATCTGCACCCACAAGGGCCTCGGCTAAATCCCCTGTAACCATCTCTCTGTTGGTTCTTCGGGCAATTTCATCTTTATACCTGTTCATTCCTAAATTACGGCCTTCGTAGATAGCGCCTTTGCTGTCACACATAATTACATTTTCAACACCCATACTCATCAGTAGCTTGATAATTGCTATTCCTGCTGCACCGGCGCCACTTGTGACAATTTTTATTTCTTTAAGACTTTTGTTGACTATTTTCAGCCAAGGTCACAATCGCTGTTCCATGCTGGTCGTCATGAAACACCGGTATACTGAGTTCTGCTTTAAGTCGTTCCTCAATTTCAAAACAGCGGGGGGCAGCAATATCCTCAAGATTGATTCCGCCAAAAGTAGGTTCTAATAGTTTTACAGTTTCTACGATTTTATCAACATCTGTGGTGTTTAGGCAGATTGGAAAAGCGTCCACCCCTGCAAAGGTCTTAAATAATACTGCCTTACCTTCCATGACCGGCATTGCTGCATAAGGTCCTATATCTCCCAGACCTAAAACCGCTGTTCCATCGGAAAACAATGGCAACCATATTTCCCCTATTGGTATAAACATCAACCAGGGACTGGTCTTTGGCGATTTCTTTACAGGGCTCAGCTACACCAGGAGAATAAGCTAAGCTTAAGTCATATGAATCCTTCACTGGGACCTTACTCTGTACCACTATTTTCCCTTTGTTTTCACGGTGAAGTTTTAAGGCTTCCTCTCTTAAAGACATATATATATATATCTTCCTCTCAATTCGTTAGCATACTCCAAAGACTCAGATCTTTGAATTTAATGACATTTCCAGAAATACTAGGCTTTACCAGAACTGCCGAACAGCCTGATCTTTTCTCTTATCAGATTAGTTGCGGCATCACGGGCGGGTCCTAAGAGTTTTCGCGGATCGATTTCCTCGGGTTTGTCATAAATTACTCTTTTTGCCGACTCGACAAAAGCTTCCCTGATATTTGTATCAATATTAACTTTACTGACGCCGAGGGAAATAGCCTTCCTAATCGCTATATCAGGAACTCCAGAGGACCCGTGCAAAACTATTGGTACATTAATAAGCGCTCGGATACTTTTTAACAACTCAAAGTTCAACTGAGGAATGCCCTTATAGCGACCATGGGCGGTACCTATAGCAACTGCTAAGAAATCTACCCCGGTCGATTGCACGAATTCTTTAGCTTCTAGGGGATCGGTAAAAAATGCTTCACGCTCGCTTACGACTATATCGTCTTCAGTACCCCCTATTTTACCTAATTCTGCTTCAACTGAAACACCGACCGCCTTGGCTGCACGAAGTACCCTGTTGGTTAAGTTAATGTTCTCGACCAAGGGGAGTTTTGAACCGTCAATCATCACCGAGGTAAATCCCGCGAGCATGCACTGAATGCACTGCTCAAAGCTCGTACCGTGATCCAAATGCAGTGCAATCGGTATCCCTGATTTACTTGCCGCAATTTTGGTCAGACCGGCAATATAGTCAAGTCCTGCGTATTTGATGGCACCTTGGCTGGCTTGGATAATGACCGGTGCGTTTTCTGCTTCGGCAGCCGCAACGATAGCCTGTACCAACTCCATATTGTTGCAGTTGAATGCTCCGACAGCATAACCGCCAGCCTCTGCTTTGCGTAACAGCTCTATTGTTGAAACTAAAGGCATTTAGAAACCTCCCAACAGCGTTTAAGTTAGTATTCGTAAGTTCGGTTAAATGGCCAGTGATTGAGCCAGTTCATATAACGATATGGACAATTCGTGATTTTCGCTTATAGCAATTTCGAAGGGAACATCAACAAGGCAGTTATTTTTAACCCCTACCATGACCCCGGATTTTCCAGCCAAAAGTTGATCCACCGCTCTCGCCCCTAATCGACTGCCCAAAAGCCTATCAGCTGCGCTCGGAGAGCCCCCCCGTTGGATATGTCCCAGCACAGTGACTCTGGTTTCTAAACCTGATTTTTCGGTAATAGCCTTAGCGACTTGATCTGCGCTCGATACCCCTTCAGCGACAACAATAATGCTGTGCTTCTTGTGCCTTTGTTTTCCCTGAATCAGCCGCTTAACGATAGCGTCCATATCAGGCTTGACCCCCGGAACCAGAATCGACTCGGCCCCGGCGGAAAGTCCCGCCCAGAGCGCAATATCTCCTTTACTTCGCCCCATCACTTCAATGACAAAGATTCTTTCTAACGAGGTGGCAGTGTCTCTGACCTTGTCAATAGCTTCTATGACCGTGTTAACGGCTGTATCAAACCCGATGGTAAAATCAGTACCGACTATATCGTTGTCAATGGTTGCTGGAATGCCGACGGTGGGGAAACCTAGTCGCGATAGCTTCTGTGCCCCCCGGAAGGAGCCGTCTCCCCCGATAACGACTAAACCGTCGATACCATTTTTCTGTAGCCGTCTCATCCCATGGATCTGCCCTTGTTCTGTTTTAAATTCTGGGCAACGAGACGTGAACAAGCTGGTACCTCCTTTGTGAATGATATCACCCACACTACCTACTTCGAGCGGAAGGTAGTCCCCTTCCAGCAACCCTTGATACCCGTATCGGATTCCAACAACGCTCACTTGATTAAATATACTCTGGCGGACAACAGCCCTGATGGCAGCGTTCATTCCCGGCGCATCCCCACCACTGGTTAATACCGCAATCTTTTTCACGTTGTTTCAACCTCCAATCGTCTAAAGATTTTCTGGTTATTTAGATGATTCCTCAACACACGGCAAGGTGGATCCGCCAACTGGCATAAGGATCACAGTGGCTTCTTTGCCCACTTTTTCACAGGCTTTCGTCAAAGCGAGCTGGAGATTCGCAAAGGGTTCCATGAACAAACTTTGAACAAAGTTATCCGCCAGTTCTGAGACCAAGTAAACATCAGCCTCCTGCATGACCATTGCGATGGCTGCTGCCTTATGCCCACCTAATTGAAAGTCTTGCTTGATCTTATGGATGAGCTCCTCCGGTTGCTTGGCTGTCAGCATCCACTTTTCGAACACATCTTCGCCAAGTCCCTCTTTACACGAAGCAACCAGAATTATGACACCCCCTTTGCGGATGGCATGTTTGGCATTATCCAAGGCTTTCTGAGCCTGATAAAGATTAATATCTTTTGGATACCCACCTGCTGAGGTTATAACGATGTCGGCTTTGGCGGGGATTTTAACTTTATAAAGACTGTCTAAGAACCGACACCCTTCCCGGTGTGCCTCGAAATAATGACCAGACACCGCTTTAATGATACTTTTCTTTTCATTTAAGACGACGTTAACGATAAAGTCAATCGCCACAAAGTCGACCACTTCATCAATATCTAATCGTACTGGGTTCGTCTCAAGGTTTCCGGCATGAGCTTCTTCACGCACCATATTCCTGTGGTTTGCCTGGATCGCTGCTCGTGTTGAAACACCCGGCATTATGGCCTTGGCGCCACCACTATAACCGGCAAAGTAGTGATATTCTATGTTACCGAGACAGATGCGCCGGTCTGCTTCGGCGACTAAGCGAAATATCTCGACGGGCGTGCCGTTTTTGGTATGACCAAGACTCACATAGTCCCGCGGATCGCTGTCCACGCAGCGAATTTTGGCGTATATGTCTTCGCCAACCAGGTACTTTCTCTCCTCTTCGGTATGAAACCGGTGAATGCCCATCCCAAAGACAATGGTAATATCTTCATTCGATACTCCGGCTTGATAAAGTGCCTCCAGCACTGGCGGCAACACCACTTTACTGGGCAGCGGTCTAGTAATGTCGCTGGTAATGATCACTATCTTTTCGCCTTGTTTTACCAGGTTTTGAAGTGTTTGGCAACCAATAGGATTTTGTAAAGACCTGCTTACTTCCTCAATTCCGTTCAATGAAACCCCGACTTTATTCGGAAGTAATTCTGCAAGAACCTGTGTTTCTTCGAGTTCAACAGTCAGATTGGATTTGGCAAAACCCAACGAATATATCATTTTCTCACCTCAATTTAAACTAAAATATGGGTTCAGCGCGTTTTTGATAGAAAAAAATAGGGCGCAGACAGCTAGTGATCCCATCCCTTGCCCTATTGCTTAGCAGAGACTGCTAAGTTTAATGTGTCTTCTTTCTTCAACAATAGTTTTCTCGACAGAAAATGAGTAACAGTATTAAGCTTACAGACCCGTGTTTTCCTTAATATACACTCTGGCTTTAAGCGCGTATTCAAAAGGGTCTGCTTTAGCAGGATCTTGTTCCGCTTCCACCACAAACCATCCCTCATACTGGTTTTCACTGAGAATATTGAACAATGGCATGAAATCAATGATTCCGTCTCCGGGAACCGTCATGATTCCCGCTTTTACTGCTTGCATAAAACTCATTCCCTGAGCTTTGACCTGTTCCAGCACCCCGCCTCGGATGTCCTTGAGGTGAACGTGTTTGATACGCTTAACGTGCTTTTTTAAGACTTCTTCGGGCTTCTCACCGGAGAAAATCAAATGGCCGGTGTCAAACAACAGATATACTAATGAGGGGTCGGTCATCTCCATCAATTTGTCGATCTCTTGCGTGGTCTGTACCCCGGTGCCCATGTGATGATGGAAAACCAGTCTCATGTCCTGCTCTGCAGCCAATCTCCCCAGTTCCTCTAAGCCTTTAGCTAACAGGTTCCATTCAGTTGCAGTGAAAACTGGCTTATCGATCAAAATGGGAACCTCTTGTAGCCCCTGGATGCTGTGACCTTGTTCCGAGACTACGATGACTTTTGCGCCCATCGCATGGAGGAAATCTCTGTGTAGTTTAAAAGCCTCGACTGTCTCCTCTAGTGGCTTAGTCGTCAGAAAAGAACTAAACCAAGCGCTGGCTATGCGCAGATTTCTTAGCTCTAATGCTCTCCTTAATACCGCCGGATCTCGGGGATATTTGTTGCCAATTTCACTACCCGAGTAGCCTGCCAAGGCCATTTCACTAATACACTGTTCAAAGGTGTTTTCTTTGCCCAATTCGGGTAGGTCGTCGTTGGTCCAGGCAATAGGGGCAATGGCTAATTGAACATTTTTGAACATGTTGTCCCTCCCTAACACTTCTTGAATTAAATCGTTGATCCCGTTAGAACTTTCTTACTTTTTGAATCTCGTTGGCCATCAGTTTGTGGGCTTCCAGTACTGCCACTCTTTGCGCTACTTCCGGTACCCCTACCCTCCACCATGATTCGTAGCCGCCGGTCATCGTCCCCGGCACCACCTTAATATCGATTAAGGTGGACACACTGTCTTGACGCGACTTTTCAAGAGCACTCTTCAATTCATCCACCGTCGTTGCGGTGTACGTTTTAGCTCCGTAGCTTCTGGCATTGGCTGCAAAATCAATGGGCATCACTTCTCCAGTCAATCGACCGGTTTCTGCAGAACGAAAACGGAAATCAGTCCCGAAACTAGGTATCCCCTGGGATTGCTGCAGATTATTGATGCACCCAAAACCGTTGTTATCAAACAGCAAAACGTTGATTTTGCGCCGTTCTTGGATACTAGTAACGAGTTCAGAGTGGAGCATTAAATAGCTGCCATCTCCAACCATACAATAAACTTCTTTGTCCGGTTCAGCCATCTTGACACCCAGTGCTCCCGTAATTTCATAGCCCATACAGGAAAAGCCGTATTCCATATGATAGGTTTTCGGCTTAACAGGACGCCAAACTCGTTGTAAATCTCCCGGTAAACTGCCTGACGAGCCAACGACAATATCGTCTTCCTGAAGCAATTGCTGGATTACCCCCAGTGCTCGGGTTTGGGACAAGCCGTCGGGTAGTTCAATGCTAAACAACCGATCGACTTCCTGATCCCATGTTTCTTTAACGGCTCGGATTTCGTCTTGATATGCGGACCGATACCCTATTTCCCCTAGTTTTTGAGTCAGGGCCTTGAGGCTTGCTGCAGCATCACCTAGGATGAATTTGGCGTTCAGTTTTTCCCCGTCCATACTGTTCACATTAATCGTGAGGAATTCTACCTCGGGATTCTGAAAACTCCATTTTGAAGCAGTGGTGAAATCAGTAAAGCGGGTACCAAGGCCGATAACTAAGTCGGCATCCCGGGCAATCACATTGGCCGCCGCGGTTCCGGTCACGCCCATTCCACCTAGGTTGTGTCCATGGTTCCAGGGGAGTATCCCCTTCCCTGCCTGGGTTTCCGCAAAGGGAATGTTGAATTTCTCCACAAACTCTTTGAGTTCTTCTGCTGCTTCAGAGTATATAGTCCCACCACCGGTGACAATGAGAGGTTTCTTCTTGGTTTTAATGATTTCCAAGGCTCTGTCAATGGATGCCGCGCTCGGTGAGAGCCTATCCATGTAGTGAACTCTCTTGGCAAAGAACTCAACCGGATAATCAAAGGCCTCAGCCTCTACGTCCTGCGGTAAACACAACGTTACAGCACCCGTTTCGGCAGGATCCGTGAGGACACGCATAGCGTTGATGACCGCGGTCATCAACTGCTCGGGTCGAACGATTCTGTCCCAGTATTTAGAGACCGCTTTGAAGGCATCGTTCGCTGTCATTGTGTAACTGTGCGCATGCTCGATCTGCTGCAATACCGGATCGGGCTGCCTGCAAGCAAAGCTATCCCCGGGCAGTAACAGCAGCGGAATGCGGTTGACCGTCGCGGTACCAGCCGCTGTTACCATATTCAGGGCACCAGGGCCAATCGACGAGGTACAGGCGATGATTTCTCTGCGGTTTTTCTGTTTGGTAAAGGCTATGGCGGCGTTGGCCATGCCTTGTTCATTACGCCCCTGATACATGGTGATCTCTCCCTGGTGCTCTTCCAAAGCTTGGCCCAGGCCGACAACATTACCATGACCGAAGATTGTAAATATCCCTTTGACAAACTTGTTCTGCTGACCGTCAAACTCCACATATTGGTTGTCCAGGAACTTCAAAAGGGCCTGGGCCATCGTCATTCTTAGCGTTTTCATTGCGCCACCCTTTCCCTTGGTTAGTCTTTGTCGGGCCAGATCTTGGCATCCGGCTCAGTTACCCAGAGGTGCTCCGGCACGAAGGTGGGGGTAATATACGGGTTACCGTCAAGGTGCCTGATAATCCATACATAATACATGGCATAGCCAGGAGCCGTGGTTTGAGGATGGGTTACATTATCCAAAATTTTAACCGTGTCGTTATTCTTAAGCTTGACGACCTCATCACCTAATTCGCAAAATCCGTAACCGTTTTCCGGGTTGAATTTGTAGAAGTAGATTTCCGGCTGGGGATGGTAATGAGGGGGATAGCTTGACCACTTACCCGGATAATCGATCACTTCTCCTACAACGAGATTTGAGTAACTGGCGTTCGAGTAGTCAAATGCGGTACGGACAATCCTAGTCGAAGTCTCCCGCATCGTACCTTTACCGCGCTCTTCACTAACACATTCTTCCGCCGTATAAAGTTTAGTTGGAAAACTTCGGTCATTCGTTGTTTTAGTGACGCAAAGTTCAGTTTCAGCGAGTCCCGTGATCTTGACCTTCACCCCTTGAGGAACATGGAGTACCCAAGGATTTTCATCAAAGCAGGATTTTCGCCGAGCGGTTTCTTTGTTTCCTTCCCATTCAAAGGAAACTTCACCTTGAACCAGTAAATAGGCCCGTTCTTTAGGGTCTTCATCGACTTCAACTTGATCTTTCGCCAGCCTCAGGATACCAAAGTCCATCATGGTATTTTGTTCTGCTTCATCCATGGTTGTAATGGGATTGTATCCATAGGCAAAAAGTTGATCCTGTCTAATTCGTGTCATTTTTGTACCTTCTTTTTATTACAGTTTTCTTGCGACTGCTTTTTTAACTTTATCAACAATGTTAACAGCGGTTAAGCCAAACTTTTCTTGCAGATAATTTTGAGGACCAACTTCCCCAAAATGGTCATTGACACCTACCCGTTCCAGAGGCACCAGCACATTTTCGGCGATGACTTCTGCCACAGCAGAACCGAGACCGTTGATGATATTGTGGTTTTCTGCAGTAACTATAGCTCCAGTTTCTTGGGCGGCTCGAATAATCGCTGCTTTGTCAATAGGCTTTAAAGTGAACATGTTGAGTACTCGAGCATTAATACCCTCTATGGCTAGAATATTGGCGGCCTTTAAGGCCTCCTCGACCATGATTCCAGTGGCAATAATGGTGACATCCGACCCATCCTTAACCTCAACAGCCTTACCGATTTCAAAAGTTGAGCCTTCTTCGTAGATCCTTATGGCATTTTTTCTAAGTAGACGGATGTAATATACGCCATATAGACCTGCGGTTTGCTTGACCAGATCTCGCAGCATAATCGAATCCGTGGGTTCTAAGAGGGTGATGTTGGGAACGGTCCGCAAAATTCCCAGGTCTTCTATGGGCATATGGGTGCCGCCATTGAAGGCAGCTGTTACTCCAGGATCGCTACCGATGATACGCACATTCAAGTTCGCATAGCCACAAGACAGGAAAATCTGATCAAAGCACCTACGCGAGGCAAACGGCGCAAAACTATGGGCAAAGGGGATTTTTCCAGTGGCGGAAAGTCCTGCGGCCACCCCAATCATATTGGCTTCCTGGATTCCCACATTGAACGTACGCGCAGGATAGGCTTTACCAAAAGGGACCATGCCCATCGAACTCATTAAATCGGCATCGAGCACGACGACGCGCGGGTCCTTACCTGCCAACTCCAGCAAGCATTGGCAGTAGACATTTCTCATTTCCTGTTCTTCTTTAACGCGTTGTTTAGCCAGAATGGCGCTCATGACTGCACCACCTTTTTTAATTTTTGCTCTAATTCTTGGAGGGCCTCCTCCATTTGTTCCGGACTTACCGTCATATGATGGTTAGAAACCGTATTTTCGGCGAAGCTCCAGCCTTGGCCTTTGACTGTATTCAACACGATAACTGAAGGCTTGCCTTTTTGAGCTTTGGCCTTTTCCACCGCTTCGAAAATCTCCGCAACGTTTGAACCATCGACTTCCTGAGCATACCAGTCAAAACTTTCAAATTTGCCCTTGATTTCGCCCATATCATTGATATCTTTTACGTACCCGTCAAGCTGCTTTTTATTGTGATCAACAAAGGTAATCAGGTTGTCAAGCTTGACTTGGGCCGCGTACAGCACGGCTTCCCAAACTTGTCCTTCCTGGCATTCCCCGTCCCCGAGGATCAGGTACGTATAATTGCTACGTTGATCCAGCTTATGTCCCAGCGCCACGCCGACTGCCAAGGATGCGCCCTGGCCCAAGGATCCCGTGGTCATATCAATACCGATAGTTAGGTTTTTATCACAGTGACTGGGCAGCTTTGTGCCTGGTTTATTAAGCGTTTGTAATTCTTCCAGCGGGAAGTAACCCTTTAAAGCCAGTGAGGAGTAGATGGCAGGTCCGGCATGGCCTTTAGAACAGATCAGCCAATCGCGATCCTCCCAGTCCGGATTCTTAGGGTCAATGTTCATTTCTACCCCATAAAGCACAGCCAAGGTATCTACGATCGATAATGCCCCTCCGACATGCCCAAAACCGAGATTGCCAAAGGCTTTCATGGTTTCCATCCTGATGTTCAGAGCCAGAGTTTCCATTTCGCGAATCTTTTCCTTGCTTAGCATTTTTAGCACCCCCAATATGTTTAGCTTACGTAAATAGAGAATGGTAGTCGTTTTTTTGACTTACGGCACCTCTCTCCTGCTTACTTAATACTGTTTGCTGAAGGACCGTTCCATCGCCGAAACCAAGGGCATCTTAACCCCTGATAAAAAACGGACCATTGCCCCACCAGCCGTACAGACATAATTGATGTTCGCAGTATCGATAAAGCGCTGAGCGGCGCTAACCGTATCTCCTCCACCCACTACGGAATAACCCTTGGCTTCGGCAATCGACTGCCAGATTTCTTGGGTTCCAGCGGCAAAGACAGGATTTTCATAGACCCCAGCGGGTCCGTTGACGAAAATAGTTCCAGCCTTGGCAAGCTCATGTTTAAAGAGTTCAATCGTTTTTTGCCCGATATCCATACACAGCTCATCTGTCGGTAGATCACCGATTCCGAGTTCTTGCCGTTGACCGTCTTTTTCAAAAGCTAGATCAAGGGGATAAACGATTTTCTTCCCATAATGGTCAAGATAATCTTTCGCATCCTTGATGAACTCATCCAGGGATCGGTCTTTAATGAACTTCTCATTTTTAGCGCCGATATCATAGCCCTTAGCCATTAACATAATGTGTCCAGTAATACCACACGTTAGAATTTTGTCCGCTGCCCCGTTTTCTAGGACCTGTTTCATCATGCCAAAAGCATCCGAAATTTTAAGGCCACCGAGCACAAAGACGGCTGGTCTATCCGGGGACTTCATTACTTTGGTCAGTGCGCTGACTTCGGTCATTAACAGCCTACCTGCTGCCGTGGGAAGCACTTCCTGGAAAGCAACCATGGATGGGGCATTGCGATGGGCTGCTGCAAAAGCGTCATTAACATAAAAATTGGCCAAGGGTGCAAGGCTGCGGATGAGATAGGTGTTCAACATGTCTTTCGCCGCCAGCTTGACCTCTTTCTCAAAGCTGGAGACTTCTTCCGTCAGATAACGTAAATTTCCCAAGAGAACAGCCTCACCAGGCTGCAAGGCTTTGACTGCCTCCTGGGCAGCCGGGCCGCAAGCATCATCAATATACTTGACTTCCCTGCCGAGTTTATCCGACAACTTTTCGGCGTGTTCTTGGAGGGGTATTAAGTTATGGTAATCAAGCGTATCCCCTTGATGGGCAAGGATCACCAGTTTCGCCTTGTTCTCTAACAAGTATTGGATCGTCGGCAAACTCATATTAAGTCTGTTTTCGTTGACAATTCGCTGGGTGTGTGGGTCTATGGGTGAATTTATGTCAACTCTTAAAATAACGGTCTTACCGTTGTAATCAAATGCTTCGAGCGAACGCATTTTGGTCGTTACTTCTTCTGCCATTTCGCCATCCCCAAATAGTCATTGGTTTTGCCCACAGCTTCAAGTCTGTCAGTTTGCATTTCTAGAGCTGCACGGATTCCATCGATCGTCTCAGGAATCGTGATCGACTCCTGTGGGATGTTGATGGCAAACATAATGTCTTTACCAGAATGAACGATGGTTTCTTCAAATAAAGCGATTTCGTACATATCCCCTCTGGGATTGCCTAAATCTCTAGCATACCGGAACAGGGAAGCATTTCCTAGGAAGCCATCCTCTATGCGTACCACTCTGATCCTAGGGTGTTGGCTAAAGTGGTTCACAAGCTCTTCCTTCGTCAATTCCTTTTTGGGGGTTGCCATAACGGTGATAATGTGACCGTGCGTCACTGGAGTGTGGATCAAAATTCCCGTAGCTTCAATATGCGGCATGATGGTCATAAGGTCTAAAGCCTGATGACTGGGTGCTTTGTCAACTTGCAGGGCGTTGGTTAAACCGCGGTGGTAATCACCCGGATCCGCAACTCGTCTGACAATGGTCAGTGCAACTTTTTCCACGCCCACTGCCCGGTCTAGGCAATCAACCGCGCGGATCAGCCCGGTCGTATTGCAGGAAGTCAGCTTTAAGAACTGTTTACCAATCCCCGCTTCGTAGTTGGCATACCCATGGAAGAAGACATCCGCTACGCTATCCTTTTCGCCACCTTGGAAGATGGCCTTTTTGTTGTACTTCTTATACAGTTCCTTATTTTTAGCACCCACACCAGCACTCGTGGCGTCGAGCATAATATCGACTTGTTGGACTAGCTCTTCAAAGTTACCTGAAAAGGGGATCTCTAAATCTTCAAACTGTTTTTCATTGCCGGACCCGGCGTTGTACAATTTATAGGGCATTCCTTTTTCTTTGAGTGCTCGAATGGCCAGAGTCGGTGCTACATCAGCGACGCCGACTAACTCCATGTCTTCTTGTAGTGCTACACCGTCAGCCAGTCTTTGACCAATGACACCGTATCCTGCTATCCCTACTTTTACCATGCTAATACCACCTTTTTAAGTTTTTAACGATTTTAAATAAAGAAAATTCCTCCAATAGTGAGTTGGTACATCAACTTTTTAAATGGTTATTCAAGTTTGACGGGTCTTCCTTCCTTCACGGATTTTAGCGCAGCCAAAGCAACCATTGCATCTTTCAAGCCGTCAATTGCCGAAACAGAAGGCTGTTTGTCATTCCTGATGCTCCCAAAAAATTCCTGCATTTCAGTAATAAATGAATCTTTATATCTTTCTAAGAAGAAATATAGTGGTTTTTCACTATATACCCCATCCTCGGTACTTAATACTGCTGAAGACGGTGTGTCGTTGCTTACAGTTACACACCCCTTTGAACCAAAGACCTCCACTCTTTGGTCGTAGCCATAGGAAGCTTTCCGACTGTTATCAATTACTCCGATCGCGCCATTAGCAAATTTCAAGGTAATAATAGCGGTATCAATGTCTCCGGCTTCACCAATTGCAGGATCCACTAAAACTGCGGCATTGGCATAGACCTCGACGACTTCGCTTCCAGTGAGATATCGCGCCATGTCAAAATCATGAATTGTCATATCCAGGAACATGCCGCCGGATACTTTCACATAATCCAGAGAAGGAGGCTGAGGATCTCTTGAAGTAACTTTTACAATATGCACATCGCCTACTTTACCTTCTTCAACTATCTTCCGAACAGTCCGGAAGTTATGATCAAAGCGTCTATTAAAACCGACCTGGAATTTGACCCCGGCTTTTTCGACAGAATCCAAAACGGATTGAATTTTACTCAAGTCTAAATCAATGGGTTTTTCGCAAAAAATATGTTTGCCGGCTTGAGCGGCTTCAATAGAGATAATGGAATGAGTATTGGTGGATGAACAGACCATCACTGCGTCTATCTCATGATCCTTTAAAATATTTTTATAATCCGTATATACATTTTTTATCCCAAGGTCCTGTGCCCATTCATTGATACTATCTGCATAAATATCCGCAATCGATGTTACTTCAACATCCACAAAGTTTTTGACAATATTTTCGGCATGCAGTCTGCCGATCCGCCCTGCGCCGATAATCCCAAGTTTAATCTTTTTTTCCATGCTAATTATCACCTTTCACTTTCTTTATAACTCAATAACCGATTAAGCGCTTTCCCTAATATCGTAAAAAAAAATCATCTTATTGCTTATCTTAGGATTATTGC
>NZ_JYNH01000075.1 GCF_000960765.1 Desulfosporosinus sp. I2
AATTTCTCTAGGTTTGAATTCTTTTTGTTTTCAGCACTAAGCATTAAAAAACAATACTGATCTTGAAAGATAACTTCGTTACCATCTAAGAAGTATTTGAGAGTGTTGCATTCTGTGAATTGCTGTTTCGTATTTAACAAAAATCCAGTACTAGCCCATTCTTCAACTTTTATAATATCGTCGGTACTCCAGTTAGCACATTGACCTAATAACGCATAGTAAATAGTTTGTATTTTCTTGCAATTATCAATCTTAATGCTTCCTTTATCGTTAATATCTAATGATATTTTACTGAGTAAATCTAAGTAGTCTGCCAATTCTAAGCTTGTTCGAAAATTAAAGAAAGATTTCCAATCTGGAGATAATTCGGGTCCATTGAATACAGGTAAATATTTTCCAGAAATAGCTTTTATCTCTTCTGTATTAAGAAGTACAGAAGATGCAGTTTCACATTTTTCTGAAAGAGTAGGAATACATCGTATGTTTTTAACAAACCATGGAACAAAGTTTTCGACTCGATCACCGTTTGTCCGTCCAGGTCTATTCGCGTATCCCCAATATGCAATTGCTGGTGCTTTAATAATATCTGGAGAATAGTTTTCTATATAATCGGACCAAAATTTGAAAGCAAACTTAGGACTATTTTCTGTAAGTTGAATATAGTTCAGAGTTATTATATCGCTGAAACAATCCGCTGTAAAAGTAGTTTGAAGAGGGGTAAATTTTTTATCATTAGTTGCAAAATATTCACATTTAAAGTCAGCATTGATCAATTCCAGTTTAGAAGCTTGGTATGATAATGTTGAAATCCCTTCTTGAACTCCAAGTATCTTAAAAAACCGTTTCCATTCATCCTTTTCAAGGACATTTGCACAATAACATTCATTTAAAAAATATCCTTTTCTATTATTTTTTCAAGCTCTAGCCTTGGTTTATAACAATCTGAAAGAAAACAATCTTTGGCTGGATACAAGGAACCTCTTTGAGTAAGAAGTTTTATTCTGGATAATTGTCTTATCAAATCTTCTTTAAGATTTCCCTTTCTATACAAACTAAACAAATCTTGAATTGTTTGTAAGGCATTCTGGAGTGTTATGTGACTATCGATTTTTGGTATAATAGTCTGAGTTATATAGGTAATATCCGTCTTTTCTTTTACTCCTAAACTCTCTAGCCAATGTCTACTTTCTGAATCTTTGAGAAGCCAAATCTGCAATTCTTGATGCAAAAAGATAATTCACTATTAGGATTATCCCAGTTTTGATCATCTGCTGTAGGAAAGCATACTTGATATGGATAATTAATACAATTCTTATGATCCCAAATAAACGGAAGTCTCATGAGTACTTCTTTTGAAATATCATTAACCTTATCTGATTCACAGAGTTTCTTAAAATGTTTTATAAGTTCAATATTATAAGCTGTTGTATGTGCATTAGTAAAATATGTTGAGGAGAGAAAAGTTTGGAGGTGTTTCCATTCAAAGCATGAAGAGCCAAGCCTTTTGAATTCAGAGAAAAAACCTGTATTTTTAGCAAATTGTCTAGAACGGCCAACCTCTTTTGCTTTATCCTTATCAATAAATTTCTTAATAGGTTCTTCACCTATAAAATTTTTCTCAGATAGATACGTAAAATCAACTATTGTGTCTTCAATTTTAATTAACTGTCCTTTTCTAGAAATAACAAAAGGAATATTTTTTAGAGCATCTTTAATTCCTTCATTAAATTTTTTTCCCAACTCGTCAGCGAAGGTTTCCTTAGGTATTAATTGATATGCTTGAAAACGGTACTCAGTATTCACTAGTTTTGAGATCCATTTGAAGATCTCAATGGCAATTGATTTAAAAAGCCATTGATTCCATTTTGAATCAGCATGAAGTGATTCACGATTTGCAGTGGTTAGAAAACTAGTATTTACAAGTACTGGTAATAAATATTTAGTTTCATCCGTTGGTAAATATGAGTAAAGAAGTTTTTCTTGATCTGAAAGTTTTGTAATACCATCACTTCCTACTTTAGCTGCTAACGTTAAATCAATAAAATCAGTATTTAGTAATTTTTCAGGAATGTTTCGTTCATCTTGTAGGATCTTCTTTACATCATTCGGGACTGTTAGGCTAATAGTATTTATCAACCAATCGGATTTAGAAGCTTTATCTTTCATTAAAGTGATTCTATCGTTTTCTATTCGGTTGATTTCAACGCAAACTAATTCTGATATATCAAAATTAATCTCAGAGATATTTTTCAAAAATAAAAACATATTTAAGTTCTGAGATAAATTTTGGGCTGCCCGACTCGTCTCGTTCACATACTTCATTTGAATTATTGTTGCGACATTTGCATCAATATCTTTCAGAAATTGATTAATTGGTTCATAAACTTCTTTGGCTTCTGTATGTATTGGAATTATTTGCCACGGAAATTGAAATTCCCTATCATTATTCTTCTCCCATAATATCTTAGATTCATCCCATTTCCACTCAAATGAATAGGAAGAATCAAATCTAAAATATTCTTTATTTGTAAATATCATTCAAATCTGATTTCTTGGTGCCATTATTTACATTACAAATTCCTTGAAGATCACGAGTAGTGAAGGGTCTCCCCGAATGAGCAACGACTAAGTTATCATCAAGGATTTTTATCCATACTTTAACAGCTTCATTGTTTTGAGAAGAATCGTCTGCATTTTGTAAAAGTTCATAAATAAATCGCTTTGAATCTGTATATAAGTCACCTGATAATGCGTTAAGTGAACTTGCTTGGTTTACTGCTTGACTGGGGTTTGCATAGTTGGTGTTGTCTGAAAAAATTTTTTCAATGTCTGTTTTTAAACTCATTTTAATTTCCCTTCCGCCTCTATCGCTTGCGGCGCATTTAGTAATGAAAAAGTGGTTTTCACTATCTTCAATTTGTTGTACAAAGTACACCCACCTGATTGTTGATGATGATGTGCAGGTGTCAGTCATTAATTTTACATAGGTGGGAATATTATTCATTTCGCTTCACGACACTTTAGTGGGCTTTATTTTTGTGTCAAATGGCCTATTAAACTCATTTTTCTTTTTTTACACTAGTCTCCAATTTTTGGGCTACATAGATATTTCTAAAAAGATCAACAAATAAATAGATTCTTAGTGGTCTTAATTCGATACCGTGCGAAGTTGCATCTATTGCTTCAACTTTCCCGCCATTTCCGAAGTGCCCGACTCTTTCTAACTCTCAAACCCTACTTTTTCTTATCCGAACCACAATGCGTCATCCGAATTATCGTTTCTACATACCTTGTACCGACAATTCGGATAAATTTTTATATGGCTTAAACAATAAGTTCAATAATATGAATGATTGGAAGTCAGAATCCAGTGCACCACAATTACTACCTTCTTTTCTTAGCCTGGTTCCCTTAACATCATGAATTAAATCTACGCCCCAAAATTCAAAATAACTGTCAGGGATAGCCGGCTTTAGCGAATTTGTTTCCTCGCAAAAGCCATAAATTCTTCTTTATTTCTTGCAATTGCTTATAGTCAATAATTAACAAACCCTTAGCATAGTCTTCAACACTTTTAACCAACACTTGATTAAATCATTGATGTGTTCATTGCGGAAACTATAACCAACGATAAAAGTTAAGGGTTTTCTGAAATCACAAAAATCTTCAGACATCAATAGTATAAACTGAACGGATATTATTGTACGATTTTATTTGATTTTCTTCCGCCAGTTATAATTGCAGTAATCAAGGGTAATTTTTCATCGTAAATCCTTACGGTATATTTCCTCATATCCAATATCTTCACTGCGTAGTTTTACTGCCGATCATAGAAAAGCCATAGTAAAAACAGAACCATCCTTTGTCCTCTTGAGAATGACACCGCCTGTTTTATCCTTGTCGGTGTCATTCTATCATCCAAGTAACTGGTGATATTGGTTAATTGCATAGGTATCAGTCATTCCAGCAATATAATCTATAATATTCCGAACGAGAATTTTATTTTTTTGTTTGTATTCCTCGTTAACAGCATTATGTATTCTGGTGATTTCATCTCTAAGTAAAGTTATATCAGAATTTCTATATCTTGTTGTACTTAAGCAATTCTTTCGCATTTCACGATAAATCCTGTTCAACGTAGTATCCGGCAATTTAACAGGATTCTGATAAAATTCAGAAAACAGTGAACGAATGATTAAACTTGCTTTACCATCAAAAGAAGCTACCTCTGAACTGTTGATAACCCGCTTATTAATAATATTCTCTAGATATATTAATAAAAATAATCCCTTGTCGGATAATGTAATGATCTTCTTGTCATATTTATGATAGGCTTGATAAAAATCATCTGTTTTATCAAAATTTGTCATATTTATCTTCGACTGTGTATAAACATCATTGACAAAATAATCTATTATTTTTGCAGAGATCATACTTTTGAGAAGACTCGCTTCATCCGCAATAATGCTTGAAGCTTTCACAGTCCTGATGCTGTTGTTGCAATCCTCAAGGAGTTTTTTAAGCTCAGTTGTTTTTCCACTGCTCAAATACGAATGCAATTCATCATATGAAAGATGACGCGCTGAAAAAGAGTCTTCGATGTCATGACTTCTTTGAGCGATTTCATCGGCAATTTTTACTACTTGTCCTTCAAGGGTAGTAGGTTCACTTTTGTCCATAAATAAATGCTCCGCGTTTCCATTTGCTAAAAATTGAGATATGTCATATTCATTGCTTAGTTTTGTGTGCTTTAGAACCCCTTCTAAAACCTGATAAGAAATATTAAGGCCTTCGTATTCTGTTTTGCTTTCTTCAAGATATGTTAACACTCGCAGGGCATGATAATTATGTTTAAATCCCCCATACTCCAACCGTGTCCCATCTTTCCTGTCTTTATTTTGGATTTCACTGTTTAACGTCCTTTCCCCTTGATGACCAAATGGTGTATGCCCAATATCATGTGCAAGTGCAATAGTTTCAATAAGGTCAAGATTGAGATTAAGTTTGATACCAATTGCTCGGGCGATCTGACATACCTCAAGTGTATGTGTCATACGACTTCTAAAGTGGTCGCCTTTAGACGATGTATATATCTGTGCCTTATCCACCATGCGACGAAATGCACGGGAAAAAATGATACTATTACGGTCAATCTGGAATTCTGAAATGCCCAATTCGTTGTTTGCATCAGCAAATATTCTTTTGCAATCTTCATTTGTTTGTGCAAAAGGATGCATGTTACGGTAGTTTGTTTCATGAGTATTTTTCGAAAAAGCTATACCATGTGTGATTGACGGCTCGAAAAACATGATATCCTGTTCCAGTTGATCCAAAAACTTTGTGCTCATTTCCATCTTTGCTAAATAGACATCTTGCTCAAAGTCGCTCTTTAGATCAACAATAAAGTTCTTCATAAAATTCTGTACTACAAAGGCAGAATCGCATTTATGTTTAGCTACATAACTTATGTTCCCCCTGTCGTTTTTTGATCCCTCGGCCCAGAATAGTTTTATAGGGGAAAAATCTCCGGAGTTCTCCTTAAACGCTACAAAAATAACAAGCATAGTACTTCTATCTGACATGCTATTCAGACAATCAATATTAGCTTGTTTTAACCCTTCAACATTATAAAACTTATTTTCTTGGTTTACGAAAGATTGCTCCAAATGGTTTTCTGACGTTATACCTTCCAGTAACTTTATTAATAAAAACTCTTTTATTTCCATAATAGTAATACCCTCCAAAATAATCATATCATAAATCGTGGTAAAACCTGCTTTGATTAAATTAGCTGATGGCGGTTAACCCAACTGTTCTTCCAGAGCACGTTCAATCCTTGCTGCAATATGTGTAACTATATCAATAGTTACGATTGTTCATCCGCGTCATTTAAAGGAAGAACTTTGATTATCGGAGTAAATGCCTTTTCGTTTATTTTTATCATGTTGTAACTTTTAGCATCTAAACTTTCGATCGCAATTCTAGTATCCGTATCCTTTATTGTTATACCGATAATGACCTGTTTCCAACCCTCAACATCAATTATTCCTTTAAAGAACGCCTTCATATTCGATATCACGATACTGTGTTGATCGGGCTCATCAAATATCAAGGTGCCTGGATGATTCCCAAGATGGGTATTTGATGTTTGAAGCAACGCCATCGTAAAGGCCCAAATAGCTCGAATATTATCACTAGCTGATGAATCAAATTTCATATCGAAATTATTGATTACGGGTAAATAAGTATCTCTTGAAATAGATATATCATCTATATTTGAGACACTTTTATATCCATATGTCCTAAGATCATTTTTAAAATTGCTCTCAAAGGAACTTAACTTTTTCTTATCTTCTAATGTAAATTTTTCTTTAGGAAGTTGCTCCTTCTCGTCTAAGTATTTTTTCCAACGTTTTGAAAGCTCCGTAAGTTTTTCAAGAGAATTATCAACTGTATTTTTGAATTTATCTAATTCTTGTATCTCATTAGCTAACTCAAGTTTTTTATAGACAATAGATTCGGATAATTCTTCGTCTACCGCATAAAGATCGCTTCTTAAAGAAAGAGCTAATCTTCTGAGGGTAAACAAACTCCCCTCAAAATAAGAAATTGAATTCTTTAATTCCTCTTTAGCTTCGGAATGGCCGTTCAGTGCAAATTCAAACATTTCTTTCTGAGCAACTAGATGTTTTATATTTTCATCAATACTCATTATATGAAATTCATTGGCCAAAGGTAAAAGTGTATCAGCAATTGCCTGATTGCAAACAGGGCAAATACCCTTAATTATTTCAGATCCTATGTCTGCTCCAAGGTTCTTTAGCCTTGCGGCATCTTTATTATTAGCTATGTCAATCTTGATAGTATCTAAACTCTCTCTAAGGCTTTTTATACTTGCATCTTCCATGCTTAGCTTTCTTCTAGCTTCATTAACTTTGTTAGATATTAAATCGATTTGCTTCTCTGTTTGATCAAGTTCAACTTGTAGCTCATCAAAATTATCTACAATTTTAGGTTTCAGCGAAGAAAGCCGACTCAATTCATCTCTCAGGTTTAAGATGTACGAGTTTATCTCTTGTCTATTGATGTACTCTATGGAAACCTTAGCTCGTACAGCTTCTTCAAGAATTCGTGGTGAGTTGGGAAACCCTGAAATAATACACTGGGCAGACCTGCTGTTAGCAATGAGAGCCTGTACGATATCATTCCAAGATTTTTCAATCTCATTTTTTTCATCTTTCAAACTTATCTTTTTCTTTTCATTTTCAATAGTATCAAGATTAAGTATGTACTCAACAGTGCGCTGCTTAGCCTCTTTTATCCCTAAATTAGGCATTCCTGAAAATATGTCTGCCCATCCACGCTTTTGTTCAATAAACATACTTGAAAAAAGCAGTTGTAAGTACAATTTGCTTTCCGAATCACTGTAATTATTAACGTAGGGTAATTCCAAACCCAAATACCGCTCTAAAAATGTGTGAAATCCCTTTTCTCGAGTTGCAGAATTGGGCATATGTACATACATATCATCATAATCCACAGAACCTGTTTCCACATTAGCAAGGCAGCCAAAATATACAGTAACTAAGCGCGAATCTCTATTTTCCATTTTTGCAGTACGATACAAGGTAATGATATCCGTTCCGTTATGTACTTCCAAGTATACTTCAGATTCAAGGGTGTTAAAGGTCTTTGCGTTGTACTCAATGGAGTTCTTATACGCTGACGTCAGAACCTTTTCGCCCCTGCCGCCTATTATCTCTTCAAAACCGAGAGCGTAGTATATCCCCTCAATCACCGAACTCTTTCCACAAGTATTGTCATCACTGGCAATAAAATTAATGCCTTGCATGAAGGTATGGTCAAAGCCAAAATCTTGTTCCGCAGTACGTATCGTAATTTTTAATCTATTAATTTTAAGCATTCGAATACCTCCACAAAGACATTATTTCCTTAATTTTAGCCTCTGTAAGTTTATTTGAAAGCGAATCAAGTCGCTCTTTTTCTCGTGCCATCAACTCAATATCTTCGTCTATTTTGCTAACGAATTTTTTTCCTTTATCCGTCAAGCGATATAATCCATTTGCCTGTTGAGCAAACATACTGTCTGCCAATGCATAGTTCAAAGCTCTATTTACTGCGGGATCGAATCGAATAGGCGTATATTCATGGGTTCTATCATTTGCGAAGTTGATTAGTATATTCATGTCACTTTCAAACGTTAATGCTAAAGAGATCATGTGCAGCTTTAGAATGGAGCATCCACCACGTCCACATGACTTTGCTAGAATTAAGCACAACTGCGCAACCTTATAACTTATTCGATAATTATAAGGTACTGCCTCAGGTCTATCAGTAAATAGAATTTTATCAACTGAGTCAAACAACTTATCCATATAAATCACCCTCTTCTAAATTCCATTGGACAATCCGCTAACCACGCGCCAACCATATCATGTTTTAATTCCATTATCGATGATGTAGTAAAATACTTGTCAAATTCACGACTCAGTTTTTGCTCAAATTCGCCTAAAATCTCATTAAAGATGCTCATGTTGAGTGAGCGATCTTGATTCATTTTTGTCTTTAAACTAACCTCATTTTTACATGCCCGCTCTAGCGTATAAATGTGCTCATATATTTCCGGAAAATCAGCCTGCAGCATCCGCAAAATCTCAATACCCTTAATATAATACGCGACATATGCTCCAACTACATCCTTAAAGTCTTCATCATCATCGTTCACTGGATTCATCACAGCTTTGATTTTCCGTTGTATGTTATGTACTTTTTCAGAAGGGCATTTATCCCAAGGTATTGTGTCAAAGCTTTTGACAACAACATTTAGCTTTGTATCCGTTATTGTCTCTCGTATAATCTTTGAAAACTCAACCTTGAAATCTTCTGCTACTTTAATCACAATCACAAGGTTGTCATCCAGATGATCATATTCTTTTGGTTTGCCAGATTTCCCTCGAAGAATTTCATTCCGCTTAGCTGTGGCATGTTGCAATAGTCGATTATCCTTATAGAAAGGAACCACATAATGCCACTGTTTTATTGTGGGTACTCCAAGGTCTTTCAGTCTCTGTTTATAGGTTTGATCTACCAATTTGTTTATATCTTTTGTAAGTTTATCCCGCTGATGCTCATACAACTCATCATCATTGTACTCACGCTCAGGGCAATAGCATTGATACACGATGCCTGTTTGGGTATAACCTTCGATACCAGCATCACCCCTGTATGTAGCAGGTATTTTTTGATAGTTATCACTTTGGTAACGTATGCGATAGCATGCATCGCACCATTCTTCCCAAGCATCTCCAGTAAGTGGAGTCTTAATAAAACTCAAAATCATGCTTTAACTACCTCCAAATGCCTAAAGGAATTGAGTTTGTCAAATCCGGCTCATTTTGCAGACATTTTATATCAACTATCATTTCTGAACTGTCCGAGGTTAACTGAATTTTAGCCAGACTCAATGGATTGTAAATTTTCAACAGTACAGCTTCTTTATTTATAAAGAATAGCTTTTCGCCAATAAATAAACATTTTCTTTCACACACATTGATACCTCCTGTAGCTTGTCGTCGCACATGAAAATCATTAGAAGATCTTCATTTCTTCAAGCTTTGATCATTGTGGACCAAGACATATGGCTACAGAAAACTATATTCGTGTGTACCCTGTTCTTAGTTCTTATTTGCATTTTGATTCAGGTTTTACTGCATCCTTTGGTATTGCCCAGGTGTTGCCAAAACGGATAGCACCGGAAATCTTATCTTGAGCACATAACACCTGCACCCTGCGTGCTGTGATTCCCCATTTTTCGACTGCCTCTTTCACAGTAATATAGTCCACAAAAACAACCTTCCGGAGGAAAATCCTGTATATTTAATTATATATCGAAAAATGAATAAAACAATGCATTCACCGAAAAAGCAAAATTTTCCTCGGAAATTACAGATAAAAGTCACATATAAATTTTCTAAGCAAAGCTTTTATGCACAAAAACTCCAATACAAGCGATAGGATATGCTTACATTGGAGCTTTTCTACATAAATGTTCATTACAGAAATTCTTACACTGTCATCATAAAACCTATAATATCATTAGCCGGTTTAAAATCCACCTCGCCATTGTCGGCGCTAATCAGTTTCACTCCATAGCGGTTCATCCACTCCACACATTCCATGGTCTTATATACATCACGCCCAATCCGGCAAACACTTTTTGCCAGCACTATGTCTACCCGTTCAGCTTTTACCGCTTCCATAATTTCTTTTAAACCCTTACGGTTAAAATCCAGGCCGCTTTCCTGTTCGGCAGTAATGCCAATGACCTCCCAGCCTTGTTTCCTCGCATATTCTGCCATCTGCTCCTGCTGAAACTTCAAAGCCATATCATCTAGGCAGTCCACCCTGCAATATATCCAAACCCGATTGCCCTGTTGTTTTATCGAATTTTTCATCTTATCATCTTCTCCTTTATCCTGTATCCCGCTTTCATTGCGGGATACAGGTATTGATATAATCTTTAAAATTCCAAACAATCTCTATCGCCCCATTGTTGTAGACGCGAATGACTTGAATAAATTCCTCCAGCATTTCCCTGGTCAGCTCTGTTGCAGACGCAAACCTTTGACAGCTTTGCAGTTCAGTATCTTCTTGTATTTGAAGGTTTTTCTGATTGACCGCCTTCTCCCAGCGGAGGATTAAAGCCTCCGCTGACGATATGCTTTTCGAATATTCCTCTTTTCGTTTCAGGTATTTGTCCTTCGGGATTTTCCCGTCGCAGAATTCCTCATAAGCCAGTATCTTAGCCAGCTTCCATTTGTCCAGCATGGCACGCTGTTCTTTGACCTGCTTTTGCAGCTTGGTGATGGCATCACCGGCTTTTTCCAAACGGCCTTCTTTGGAAAGGCTGCACTGGATAAGCTGGATTTGTACGTCTATGGCCAACAACAGCGTTTGCGTAAGTGTCTGTTCGTAGAGCTTTACCGATTGGCATTGCTCGTTCTGAGCAGCCATTCCTGCTTCACAACGATAGAAATATTCCTTACGGAGCAGCTTTCTTTGCAGGCTGTGGTTGCAGTGAGCGCATTTCAGTTTCCCGTAAAAAATATGCTTTGGCTGATTTGTCCAGCCAGTCATGCTTTTTGTCTTGACCTTAGACCGCACCTTTTGAAACACTTCCTCTGATACAAGCGCTTCATGGGTGTCCGGTACGACAATCCACTCGCTTTTCGGCAGTGTCATAGTTTTTTTAAGGGAAATCTCCACCTTTGTCCGCTTGCGGCTGACCAGCTTTCCGGTGTAGCGTTCATCGGAAAGTATCCGCCTGATGGCCACCGACGTCCATACCGTCTGGTCTCCTGCAATCTTCCAGCCCCGGCCTTTGTCGGTATGGTTTTCCCTGCGGTACATTAGCGGGGATGGCACTTTTTCCTTATTCAGTGTGACGGCAATCTCCATGAAAGGAACACCCTCGTAGGCCATTTGAAAAATCTTTCTGACCACAGCGGCGGCTGGTTCGTCCACCACAAGGCTGTTTTTCTTCTCTTTTGACCTTACATAGCCGTAAAAGGCAATGGCGCACAGGTATTCGCCCTTTTTGAATTTCGCCTGCTGGACGCTGCGGATTTTTTCGGAGATGTCCCGGCTGTAAAGCTCATAGATCAGCGTTTTAAACGCCACATCCATTCCGATAGAGCTTCCGTTGCTCTTGCTGCTGTCGTAATTTTCGTTCACCGCGATAAACCGGACACGGAGAAAAGGGAATATTTGATCCAGGTAGTCGCATACCTCAAGAAAATTTCTGCCGAAACGGGAAAAATCCTTAACAAGGATGCAGTGGATTTCCTTCCGTTTTACCCTGTCAAGAAGCCGCTTTATGGCAGGACGGTCAAAATTCGTGCCGGAAAATCCGTCGTCGCAAAATTCGAGGATCTCATACTGCGCAAATTCTACATGGTCAGCAAGGTAGCCGTGGAGCAAATCCCTTTGGTTCTTGATGCTGTCGCTTTCGCCTTCGTTTTCGTCTTCGGAGGAAAGGCGGATATAGAGGGCGGCTTTTTTAGACATTACAGACACGCCCCCTCTTTGTAAGGAAGGATTTTCATATATTCGTCGCCGTAGTTCCAGACGATTTCGATGCTGTTATAGTCAGATACCCAAATGCACCGGATCAGCTCCAAGGCCATTTCTCTGGTAATGGACGTTTTGCCCTTGTATTTCTGAAACGCCTGAATCCACTCGTTTTGAGGGGTCAGGGTTTTTTCATAGTTCATGCTTTCCCGTTCCAAAGCATTAAGCTCGGTTTGCAGACGTTCGATATCCTCATCGTAGCTTTTTTTAGAATACAAGTATTCATCCTCCGACAGCAGATGGTCTGTGTAGGATTCAAACAGCGAACCTTTCAGGAAGGTGATGCGTTTCAACTTTCGACGCGTGACGCTGATTTTTTCTTCAACTTCTTTTTGCGCCGTTTGAAAATCCTCCTGCCGGTTGAGCCTTTCCAGCATCCTTTCCATATCCACCGATAGGTCGATCTGGCTTTGAATGGCGGCATGTACCGATTCAAACAGCTTATCCTCCCGCACCGATTTATTGGTACAGATCAGGGAAAGGTTTTGGGCATACACCCGGCAGATAAAGCGGTAGCATACCGAGCCGGCCTTGGAAACATCCTTGTAGCGCACCATTTTGGTTTTGCAGTCGTCACAGTAAAGAAGGCCCCTGAACACGTTTTCTTTATTGGAGATGTCCGCATATTTCCCGTTCAGGGAAACGCGCAGGCGGTTCTGCTCTTCTTTGATTTTTTGCACTTTGCTAAAGGTGTCCTCGTCAATGATCGGCTCATGGGTATCCCTTACAACGACCCAATCAGACTGCGGAATCATGGTGGTCGGCTGCCCATCGTACAGGGATTTTCTGCTTTTCCCCTGCGCCATATGCCCCGCATACATCAAATTGGAGGTTATCAGCTTGATGCTCTGTCCCTGCCAGATGGCGCCGCTCCCGGTAGGTTCTTTCTTTAAAATACCCGACAGATAACGATATTTTGCCGGGGATGGCGCACCCATTTCGTTGAGCCTTCGGGCAATGATGTTGATTCCTAGGCCTTCCGCTTTCCAGAGGAATATCTGACGGGCAATGTGGGCCGTATTAGGGTCGGGAACCAGCCTGTGGTTGTCATCTTTGTCTTTCAGGTAGCCATAGGGAGGATAGGCCCCGATAAATTCGCCGTTTTTTTGCTTCACCGCTAACGCTGAACCGGATTTTTTGGAAATGTCCTTGGCATAGATGTCGTTAATCAGGTTTTTCAGCGAAACGATGAGATCGTTCCCGTTTTGACCGGTCAGACTGTCGTAGCTGTCGTTCACGGCAATGAAGCGCACGCCGAGAAACGGGAATATTTTCTCCATATAGTGCCCTGTTTCAATGTAATTCCTGCCGAGACGGGACAAATCCTTCACCACAATACAGTCCACTTTTCCGGCTCTCACGTCATCCATCAGCCGTTCAAATTCGGGGCGTTCAAAGTTGGTTCCTGTTCGTCCATTATCGCAGTAAAGGGAATATATACGCATGTCCGGCTGCCCATTAACATACTTTTGCAGCATATACTTCTGCATTGCGATGGAATCGCTGTCCTCTTTGCGGTTGTTGTCCTCCACCGAAAGGCGCGCGTAAATTCCCGTGCTATAGACTTTTTCAAGCTGCTGTACAGGCATGGTGTCGGCGGCAATGGCGGAGGCTCTGCTTTTCCTTGCCATTTACATCGCCTCCTTTACCGGCAGGAGCATGGGGATGGGCTGTATCCGGTCTACATTCCCGATGGTTTCCACCATCCGGTCAAAATCATACTGATACTTGAAGTGAATATCAACGCGCATCTCCTCATGGACCAGGATTCTGTCAATGAGCGTGACCACGATTACCCTTGTCAGCTCGGTGATGTCCCTGTACTGTTTGAACCGCTCAATCCATTGGCATTTGTCGCCCTTGTACCCCAGGATGGCATCGATTTCCTTCTGGAGCCGTGCTTCGGCGGCCTGTGCGTCCTTCCGCCTGTTTTCATACATCCCTTTCAGTTCCAGATACTCCGCCTTGTCGATCACGCCGCTGATCATGGATTCATAAAGGTTGGCCTTGAGTAAATTGCAGCGTTCGATTTCTTCTCGGTTTTTGACAAGCTGGGCGTCAATCTTTTTGACTTCGTTCTGCTGAAAGGACAGGGTCTTGATATAGCGCAGGATGCGTTCCACATTGACGATATTTTCAATCTGGTTTTTCAACGATTGGAACACGGCCTGTTCCAGCGCTTTTTCAGCGATACGATGCGCAGTGCATTCCTTGGCGGTTCGGTTGCCGCCGCACATGTAGTAGGTATAGGTTTTCCCGTTTTGGCAAACGCTGTTGCGCACCATATTTTTCCGGCAGTCCCCGCAGAAAATCAGACCGCTGAACAAATAGACCGTTTCCTCGGCGGGTGCGACCCGTGTGTCCCGCAGGAGCAAGCGGTTGACTACCCGAAAATCCTCCGGGGCAATGATGGCCTCGTGGCTGTTTTCTATCCTTATCCAATCTTCCTGGGGCTTTAAGACCTGTGTCCGGATTTTGTGGTTGGGCGTGCTCCGCTTGCCCTGCACCAGCGTTCCAAGATAAAATTCATTGCGCAGGATGCGTCCTACCGAAACGGCCGTCCATTTACCCTGCGGATTGGTCTGAAAACCGCTTTTGTAGTTCAGCCCGCAGGAGCGTTTGTATTCCAGAGGGGACAATATCCCCATTTCATTGAGCCTGTTGGCGATACGCTGCTGGCTGATGCCTTGCAGCTTCCACTTAAAAATATCCTGCACAACCGTGGAAGCATATTCGTCCACCATCAGCCTGTGCCGGTCGCTCGGCGCCTTCAGATATCCGTATACGGCAAAGGAGCCGATGAAATCGCCTTTTTTGCGTTTGATTTCAAGCTGGCTCCTGATTTTGACCGAGATGTCGCGGCAATAGGCGTCGTTTACCAAATTCTTAAACGGGATTAGTATCTTGTCGGAGGATGACCTGCCGCAAAAGCTGTCGTAACCGTCGTTGATGGCGATAAAACGCACACCGAGGAAGGGGAATATCTGATCGATATACCGCCCGGCCTCCACAAAGTTCCTGCCGAAACGGGACAGGTCCTTGACGATGACGCAGTTGATTTTCCCCGCCCTTACGTCTTCCATCATTTTCTGAAAGTCGGGACGTTCAAAATTCACACCGGAATAACCATCGTCCGCCCGTTCCGAGCAAACACAAATATCCGGCATACCTTTCAGGTAATCCCGGATCAAATCTTTTTGGTTTACAATGCTGTCGCTCTCAACCTTGTCGCCGTCCTCTTTGGAAAGGCGGACGTAGATCGCAGCATTGAAAATCTTATCAGTTAAGTTTTCCATAATGGCAGCCTCCTGATTGTTGAAGTTCATCAGCAAAAACTTTCAACAACCGGGCGCCACCGATTTAAGTGCCTATTTATGTTTTACAATAGCATAAATTTTACCAGGCGTCCAGATTGAATTTCAAAAGCTTTGCCATCAAATAGTAAATTTTTCAGGTTCCTACAATGATTTTAAATAATGCTCCAGTCGGTCTTCCAACGTCGCGGTGGTATCCGAAAAGCTTACCTTGACAATCGCTTTGCCGCATTTGTAACAGTAAGGATTTTTAATTTGGCGGATAAAGTCCCTGATCCTTTCGGATTGGGGCAGATTTTTGTCTATTTTCACAGCGCAGATATCCACCAGCGTAGCCGGATCAACCGTGCGTATATCAACATTTCGCATGGCCTCCCAATCAAGCCTCGATACATTGTCCATTGCTTACCCCTTTCTTTTCAGCGTAAAAAGTCGTTCGTCTTTTCGCTTGTCAATTTAGGCATTAAGGCTTTAGTACCTCTCCATTTCTTCGTCGTCTTCCTGTTCCAGTTCAGGAACCGCCTCCACCGCAGGAAGCAAATCCCGGACATGGCAGCCGGTACGTCTTAAGAAAATGGCTTGCAGCGCCAGCTGAAAATTTTCATCATCCAGCGTATTGATAAGCTCCGAGGGTGAGATCTCCATAGAAGTGTTAAAAAGATTGGCAGCCAGCTTGATAAGTTTTTTCTCGCTGCTGGGAAAATCCTGGGTGGACAGCATTTTTTCAAAGTCGATGCTCTTCCCATCGATAAAACGGCGGGTCTTTTTATATAGGTCGTTTTTTGTGGAGAGCAAAATATATAAGGCTGACAAATAATAGTTGTCGGCCTTTCCGTCGGGATAAATCCGGTTTTTCTTCCGCAGGCAGTGCAAAACATTCTGGCGGTGGGCTTCATCGTGAAAAAACGTCATAAAAGCTTCCTCCTTGTGAATGCCGCTGTCAGCAGCACCCATCATACTTTGAAAACATTGTTTTATGAGAAACGGGAAAGACCGGCATAGACGAAAAAGCCGACACACAAAAATACGGCCAGGGGTACGCTCTTTTGCTTTGTCGCTTTTGCGTAGAGGCTGGCGGGAAGAAGCGCGAAAAAGAGGATGGCCACAAGGCCGCACAGTCCGAAGCAAAAGCCCATTGCCGCCGTCAGCTTGATATCGCCGCCTCCGACGCCGCCATATTTGACGGCAAGGAACAGCAGGGTCACGCCGGGCAGCAAAAGTCCTAAAATCCTTTCCAGCAAGGGAATATACGGCGTATTAAAAAGAAAAGCGGATGCACCGCCGATCAGAAGGACCGCAATCCATGTCCAATCGGGGATGATCCGCTTCCTAAAGTCCGTTACTGCCGCCCAAAGGATAGGAACGGCACAAAACAGCATATTCATCAACTCCCTGTGGTGACATCATCGGAGTACATGCTGTCAACCACGAATAGTTTAAGCTCCCCTCCGGTAATCCATTTGGACAGCGTTCCTCCAGGCGTATGCACGTCGGTGACAAGAAGCTGCACAATGTAGTCCCTGTTGTCAGGGAACCACACCGGCACGTACTGCTTCTTATATTTAAAGGGTGAGCTTGGGTTTTCCCGGAAGGTAAAATGATTCGTGCCGTTGGCCATCAGAGAGATAGCTGTTTCATATCGGTACTGCGGCAGGTATACCTCCGCCGTCTGCGGGGCGGTAATCAGCTCCGGCCTGTCATAATTGGTGTCCACGGTGGTCGTGACGCTGATGGAAAAGCCATAGCCCGACTTGAGATAGCCCTTTGCCTTCGTGTCATAGTCCAGCGTGGCGGTGACTTTCAATTCTGCGTAAAACTGCCGCCATACAAATTGACCGCTTTCATAGCGCTGCTCCCACCAGCTAACTTTCGGCTGGTCGCTTCTTTGCGGCGGCGCCGGGATGGTTCTGCTTTCTTCCGGCTCATCATAGGTCACGTTTTTGATAACAGCCCGTTGGGTATAGGTATTGTTGGTGGTGGAGCTTTCATTGTTCAAAGTCCGGTCGGGGTTGATGGTGGCAATCAGGGTAATGCTTTTATCGGCCTGGACGCTCGGAGTATCCCATTTAACCGCCACAACGTTCCAGGTATCTTGTTCCATAACTACGGCATCTACACGCTTTGACAAAGCAAGTTCGGGGATTTCCAACAGGACAATGACCTGTTTTCCGGGTGTAAAGTCCTGGCTTCCCTTGTTGGATACCTTGATGGTCGTAATGACCGTCTGCTGCTCCTTGTACCGGTCGGGCGTGATGCGCTGCACATCCAGATCATAGGGACGTTCCAATACCATAATCTCCGCTGTAACCAGATTGTTGCCTGGGTTGGTATCCCTGTATTCCGCAGGCGGTGTTATCTGCGCCGACAGATGGATAGTTGCTCCTTTTTCTCCCGCCTTTCCTTTAACAAGGAACGCCTTTTTCTCATAGACTTTAAAATCCGCCTGGGACGGCACAGTTGAAACCGTGCTGCCGTTGATGGAAGCGTTTAAGCTCACTCCAGACAGCGCTTTGTCCGTGGAATTGGCAAAGTACACCGTAAAGCTGTATTCCTCCTGCTCATAGACTAAAGGCGGGCAGGAAAGGTTTGTCCACACGTCGCACAGCATTTTCGCCGGCACATCCGGGTTGGTTGGATTATCGGGATTGTCCGGGTTGTTCGGCGGATTGTCAGGATTGCCGGGCGGATTATGGGGATCGTCCGGTGGATTGCCGGGGTCTGTCGGGTCGACCGAAGGTTTTGCCACTACCGTAATTTTTGAAACGGCGGTGTTGTTGACCGGGTTTTCATCCCGAAAGCCGTCCGGAGCTCCAATATTGGCCCACAAGTTGTATACCTCTCCCTTGCTTCCCGCTGTGCCCGTGATGGTGAACGATTTTGTTTCCTGGGGTTTGAAGCCGCAAGTTTTGGGGATTTGCGTCAAAGCGGCCTCATTGTTCGTTCCCTGCAATACCGCATTTGTCAGTTCCGTGTCGGATTGGTTGGTAAAGCTCACGGTAAAGCTGTAATTCTCATGCTCATAGACCGTGGGCGGCGCAAGAATACTTGCGGACAAATAGCACAGCTTTGGAGAGACGGGAGGGATATCCTCCTGTGGGACAGGGTTGTCGGACGGCTCTGGGTTATCCGGTTGCTCCGGGTTGTCTTTGGGTTCAGGTGTTTTTAAAGGCTCCGGCACAGCCTTCTCAACCACCCGGATATCTGCCGTGGCCGTGTTGTTGGCAAGATTGCTGTCGATAAAGCCCTCCGGCACGCCGATATTCGCCCACAGGTGTATTACGGCGGCGGAAGTGCCGGCCTTGCGCTGGATGGTGTAGGTTTTGCTCTCATTGGCTGCGAAGTCCTGCCTTGCAGGAATTTCTTCCATCAGGGTATCGTCCACCTTGCCTTTAAGCGGCACATCATAGGCCGGTTGGGTTCCGCTGTTGGTAAAGGTTACTGTAAAGGAATAGCTGTCGCCCCGGTATACCGCGGCAGGGGCGTTAATCACAACCGAAAGGTCATTGGCGTCCTGCTTTTTGAATTTGAAATAGAAGCCTGCTGCCGGAATTTTGTAGTTGATGGGTTGGGTAAGGCTGGTTTGGGTCTTGCTTTCTCCGTCAACGTATGCCGCGCTCTCCGGGGTGTAATCCCATTCCAGCCCACTGTAGATAAAATTACGGGACAGGGGGCTGTCTTCTTTTGAAAAGGTGACGGCGGTGGTCTGGTAAGGGTAGAGATACTCCGGCACTCCCTTGTCCTGTGCCGAAAGCTTTCCGTAAATCTCCTGCTTGTTTTCACTGCACCAGGTGGCGTCAATATTAAGCTTCACGGGGGCCTGATAGGAAATCGCCGTATCTCTCATAGTTTCAAAGGCAATTAGGGCTTTGGGCGTCCAGCCGTAGCCGGTGGTGAGAGGGACAAAATCCTCATCCGTGTCATAGGTGCCATAAATTTTGCCCGTTGCAAAATTGTGAATTTCCACAATCAGGCTGCCCTTTAAGGTATAGGTTTTACCGTCGCTCCTGCCGATCAGCCCGGCTATTCGCTCCTTTTCATCTTCGGCAACGGTATTTGCGTTTTCCAGCCGGACACGCTGCGGCGTAGGGAAAGACTTTATCAGCTTGTCGCCTTCATAGATTTCCTTTAAATTGATGGCTGTGGTGCGGTAACGGATGTCATAGGTGGCTTTCACCTGAAACACCACGTTGACGGTGATGGTAAGGACGGCGCCTTTGTCCGTTTTTGCGGTGATGGTGTAGGGGCCGCAGTCGGCTTTATCTTCTGTGGTTAAAATGTAGCCTGGAGTAATCGCTTGGGTTTTACCCTTGTATGTTGCTTGAATGTCCGCAATTGTACCCACCTTTGCGGTGGTGTCAATTTTCACCTGGGCGGGGAATTGTTCCACGGCAACCACTCCGCTTTCGCTGGTCAGGCTGTCCACCGGAGCCGTTACCGTTATCTCTATGTCGCTGTCCGTCATGGCGTAGGCATTTACCGACAGCAGCATAAAGCACAGAAACATAAAAGGCAGGATAAATAATGCTTTTCGCTTCATCGGGACCTCCTTAATTGATTCGGCTGTTGCTGCTGGATATGGTAAAGGGCAGCCGTATTTCTCCGCTTAAAAAACTGAAAATACTGCGGGTTTTAAGCCATCCTTCTATGGTGAGGCGGGGAGGGGTTTCCGCAGCCGAGACGGTCCGTATTTTAAGCTGGTACACAAACCTGTTGTCGGAGTATTTGTTAAGCTCCTGGTCCAGCTTCATGTTTTGGCTAAAATAGTCGTACAGCTCCTGCTCCGCGATGGCGGTGTCCATTTTTGCGGCGTCATCCCTGCGGTATTCGTCCAGGATGGCATACTCCACCGCTGAATTGACCCCGCGCTGCAATTCATATTCCACCTGCTGGTACAGGCTGTCGATCCGGAAATATTCGATGATGATGGCTGAAAGGGTCAGGATGACAAACACGATGATAAAAATAAAAAATAGGGTGTCCCCTTTTTGACTTTTTAGGATTCGCGGGGCTTTTTCCACAAAAATACGCCTCCTTCCTATATTTTTCTTTGTCAGTCCGGGACCTTCCAGTATTTTTCCGACATGCCTGCAATCCTCACTTTCATGGGTATGACAATCTGGACAGGCGGTGCGGAGGAGGGTCTGAAAATGGTGAATACATGGTTGTACTCCATCGTTACTGTAAAGGTATCCCGCAGTTGGATTTTTTGGTTTTGCTCGTCGCAGTAAGCAACATCTTCAATGCTCATTTCCGGCAACAAGCCGGTCTGCTCTTTTAGCTTGTAAAACACGTCATAGACGGTATCCGATACCTGCCCCTCCAGTTCAACCACCCGGACCACCCGGCTGCAGATATGGTTAAGATTCAAATACGTGGTGAAAATGCTCAGAAAGGACAGCACTGTTGCCAGCAGCGTGATGATGACAAAGGTCTTGATAATCAGGTCGTAGTAGGAGCTGCCCCTTCTATCGGATAAAAGCAAGGGAGGAGAAAATCTCCCCCCTATGCCTCGGTGTTGTCTGTTCATCTGACTTTTCACACCTCCCGCGTGAGCGGCTATGCCTGTTGCGGCTGCCATCAGCTCAGTAAGCTGGTAATCTTGCTGACAATACTGTTCCAGATTTGGGTAATCGAGCCCTGGTACAACGTCATAAATACCGCGCCCACGACCACGACGATCAGCACCACGATCAGCCAGCCCGTCATCTGGTCACCGGACGGATTGCTCAATACCTTCCTTGCCTTCAAGCTCGCCACCAGCATTTTGTTTCTCAAGGTTTTCAACATAATAAAAATACCTCCCTAATTACTTGTTTTTTGAATTTCGGTTTCCAAGAAAAAAGGGGGAATTCTCCCCCCCTGCCTCAGTGGTCTTTTGAGTTTTTGACAAATTAACTCAAGAGGCCGGTAATTTTACTGACAATGCTGTTCCAGATCTGGGTGATGGAACCCTGGTACAACGTCATAAACACTGCGCCCACGACCACGACGATCAGCACCACGATCAGCCAGCCTGTCATCTGGTCACCGGACGGATTGCTCAATACCTTCCTTGCCT
>NZ_JYNH01000076.1 GCF_000960765.1 Desulfosporosinus sp. I2
CATCCCCATGATCAAGAAATACTTTCAAATAGCGCTCTTGATTAAGGCAGTATAAAAGACCTTTGCCCGTTTCAGATTTTTCAGGAACTTCATTAACCTGTAATTTTGCCCATGCAAAGAAGGCCTCCACTTGAGGCTTCACGATGGGATGTCTTTGCCGTACTCGATCCTCATTTGATCTGTCCACTGCTCCGGCATTCACGGACGATCTCAGTCCACTGATTTAATCGGTAGTTACGGGTTGCTTCTCTGGTATCCACTCTAAACCTCCTTTGCAGTTTTTCGACTAACTCGAAAAAACTGCAAAAACTCTAATTTAGAGTATTGTTACATAGTTTTAAATAGGTTTCTATACACAGTCTTATTAGACGCTTACTGTAGATCAAGTGGAATGCTCGAGGGAAGTCGCCTTAGGCGACTTCCCTCGGGGTCGGCCTACCCCCGGTTGACGGGGTCGTAACTCAACAAAACCAGCAGTAATTCTTATTACGGTGTTCAGCTAAAGCGCGATCATCCGACAGGAACTGTTGCCAAACACAATTTCATATTGGGTAGCTCAAAGGCTTAGAGGGAAAAACTTTCTTTGTCTTTTGCAATAACTTTTCGCAAAAGAGTAAAAGAGGAAAATAAGGAATAACGTAGAAACAATAAGATAGCAAAGATTACACGGGAGGGATGTCTTATATTAAATAAGGATTATCGAAATATGAAAGATCATCGGTTTAGATAGAACTATACATCACTAGTGTTGATAATTTCTGTATGTATCCTTCAGATGGCCTTTGCCTGTATTGTTATCCCGGGAAGAGTTTTTTGGGGAGTATTCTCTATCAATATTATTACCCATATTTCGCGTCTCCTCAATTTCCGTCTAATGACGTCACTTTTGCTGGAGATGAAAGTGGTTGGTCAAACATACGATAGTGTCTTTATATGATCTTCGTAAGTCGAATACGTCTGATCCAAGGTTTAATGTTCCATACTAATCACTAGCAGCACATTTATTAACAATTAACCTACAAATTTGTAATGTGTAAAAAAATTTCCCAGTATATACTTTAAAAACCATATATCCACATATGTAGGAGAAGGATAAATGAGAATAGCGTCGAATAATAAATATATATGTATATTGCAAAATTTTATTATGCAAACTATTTTTCTTGCAACAGCGGAGGTTATTTGAATTGTTGTACTCTGGAAGAGTAGCCCGACTAAATGTACAGTTTTTTTTGTCGGATTTGATGGTTTATACGATAAGCTGCTTTTTAGTAGGGTATATGAAGTTCTTGAGGGACCTATCAGTCATTAGTATTAACGCCTATTTAATAATTTTATTGATAATTGGTATTATCTTTTTGGGCTTATTATATCTGTCGGGGAATTATGAAACATCAGAGTTATTAAAAGTTAGGCCGCAGATTTATTTCCGCTCACTAATATATAGTGCTGCTTTTTTTTATGTCATCTCCTTTTACTTGCGTAATGTGAGCTATTCTCGTATCTATTTTACCGCCTTTTTTGTCGTTAATTTTGCCTTGGCTATTATTGTTAGGTTTTTTTTGGCAAAAGTTTATAAACTAAAATTAGGAGATGAGGCCAAACTTCCACTAGTGGCCATTGGCTTTGAGTCAAGTGACGATAATCTTCTAGAGAAACTAGCCCTGGATATGGGACTCAGGGTAGTGGCAAAGACTGCGTTAAACACAGAAATAGAGGATATAGTAAAAAGTCATCACAAATTAGCCAGCACGTTGGGCGTAGTGAGTCCAAGGGATCTGGGCATGTTAGTGTATGAGGAACGTATCGGTGAACTGGAGCCACTTATTGCTTACTGTGAACTTAATTACATCCCACTTTATATTGTACCGTCAGTGAGCAGGTTGTTATCGATACCCCTAAAGACAATCAATTATAAAGGAATTCTTATTTTTGGGCCTCAAGACTTAATTGTCGATGGTGTCTCAAAACGGTTAAAACGAGTGATGGATGTCGTCCTTGCTGCCACCGGATTAATTCTTACCTCATGGTTATCGGTGCTTGTGTGGATAATAGTAAAGCTCAGTTCATCGGGACCTGCCATATTCGCCCAAGAACGATTGGGATTAGATGGAAGAAGAGTTCAGATTTATAAATTCCGTACCATGGTTGTGGACTCGGACAGACAACTTGTTGCATTGCTTGCAAATGAGGAAATTAATAAAGTTTATCATGATAATTTCAAGATCGAGAATGACCCGAGAATAACCCCTATCGGCAAATACCTGAGAAAGCTTAGCTTAGATGAATTGCCACAGTTTATGAATATTTTAAAAGGCGATCTAAGTTTTGTTGGGCCTCGTCCCATTGTACCATCGGAGATAACTCGGTATGGTGCCCATGGAAATGTGATCCTTCGGGTGAAACCCGGCCTTACTGGTCTTTGGCAAGTGAGTGGGCGCAACGATGTTAGTTATGAAGATCGTGTTCAAATGGACCTTTATTACATTCATAACTGGTCACTTGTCTTGGACTTGAAAATAATCTTCCAGACAATCCCTGTTGTGCTGCTTGGTAAAGGAGCAATGTAGGTTCTAAGGGTGATAAGCATATGAAATTGGAAATATGGAAGTGGCGAAAAAGAGAACGCATTGATTCTTTGACGAGGTTCTATTAGATTTATATTGTCCTACGTAAGATGGCAGGTGGTGTAACAGAGGAGGAAGATATTACAGTGCGAGCATTGATAACAGGGGTCAATGGTTTTGTGGGAAAATATCTGGTCAAAGAACTTCAGAAAAATGGCTACTCTGTGAGTGGAATAGGAATGGGACCGTTTGATCTACCCGGAGTGCACTATAAAGAAGTGAATATCATGGAGCGGATTGAGTTGGAACAGGCGATGGAGGAACTAAATCCCGATATGGTATTTCATCTAGCAGGTATAGCGTCGGTCAGCCATTCCTGGCGTGATCCAAGGGCTTCATTTGAAGTAAATGTGATCGGAACGATTAACTTGTTGGAGTCATTGAAAGGGCGAGTGGTTCGGTCAATCGTTTATATTGGTTCCTCTGAGATTTATGGACCAGGACGACGTCTTGGGGAGGAATTTTGTGAGACCACGTCACCCAATCCACAGAACCCATATGCCACCTCGAAGTATGCAGCAGAACGCATTGCATTACAGTTAGGTCAGGTGTACAAACTTCCTGTTATCCTAACGCGTCCGTTCAATCATATTGGGGTTGGGCAAAATGAGGGCTTTGTTGTGCCAGACTTTGCTCGTCAAATAATAGAGGCCTCAAAACGAGATGAAAGCATTCGAGTCGGACGACTCGATGTGTATCGCGATTTCACGGATGTAAGGGATATCGTCCGAGCGTATCGTTTGCTGGCAGAGAAAGGTCAAGCGGGTGAAACATACAATATTTGCTCTGGTGTGGGTAGGAAAATTAGCGACATTCTTGATTTTATGCGGACGGAATATGGAAATCTGAATGTGGAACTCGATGAAACCAAGATACGTCCTGTGGAGAATATTTACTCCGTAGGGAATAATGATAAAATACGAACTGCAATTGATTGGGAACCTCTTTATTCTATTGAGGATAGCTTGAGGGGGGTATTAGCTGAGTGGGAGAAACGCTTGGAGTGAACTCGGGCAGCTGAACCTAAGAGTTTATCATGAAAATTGAAATAAATTACGAGCCAAGAAGGGATTGTTTAGATGAAACGTGCTTTAATAACTGGAATAACTGGTCAGGATGGTTCCTATCTAACAGAGCTGTTGTTAGAAAAGGGCTACAAGGTTTATGGGGTTGTCCGGCGTAAGAGTAAAGCGGATTATGGAACTGTGGAACATTTGAAGAAGGATATTGAATTTATATATGCAGACATGACAGATATGGCCTCCCTTATTCGGGCCGTGAAGATAGCTCAACCTGATGAAGTATATAATTTGGCTGCGCAGTCTTTCGTGGCCACCTCTTGGGAACAGCCCTTGGCTACGTCAGAGATTAATGCCATTGGGGTCACTAATCTGCTGGAGTCTATCCGCGTAGTTAAGCCAGAAGCACGTTTTTATCAGGCTTCAACCAGTGAAATGTTCGGTTTAGTGCAGGAGACCCCCCAAAGGGAAACAACTCCCTTTTATCCCCGAAGCCCTTATGGAGTAGCCAAGCTCTATGGGCATTGGATTACTAAAAACTACCGTGAAAGCTTCCAGATGTATGCGTGTTCCGGCATTTTGTTTAACCATGAGTCTCCACGTCGCGGCTTGGAGTTTGTAACACGAAAGATCACAGATGCAGTGGCGCGAATTAAGTATGGTTTACAGGACACCCTATACTTGGGCAATATGGATGCCAAACGGGACTGGGGCTACGCGGGAGATTATGTTAAAGCTATGTGGCTGATGCTTCAGCAAAAGGAAGCGGATGATTATGTCATTGCATCGGGAGAGACTCATCCAGTGCGTGAGTTTGTAGAGCTGGCTTTTCGGCATGCCGGGTTTGAGTTAGATTGGAACGGAGAGGGCGTAGGAGAGAAGGGACTGGACCGGACGACGGGGAAAGTTTTAGTGGCTGTGGACCCGAGGTTTTTCCGCCCAGCGGAAATTGAACTGCTTCTTGGTAACCCTGATAAAGCCTGCCAAACGTTGGGTTGGGAACGGGCTGTGGGATTTGAGGAACTTGTAAATAGAATGGTAGTGTCAGACCTAAGTCGGGTGGGCAGTGACGTGGCGAGGAGCGCTAAATGAGCTGGATCAGAGAACTTTATCGCTTTCGCTATTTCATTATAACTTCGATCGTGAACGAATTTCGTTCGCGATTTGTTCGAAGTCGCCTAGGGGCGGCATGGATGATCCTTAATCCACTGGCTCAAGTCTTGATCTTTGCGTTTATCCTCTCGGAACTTTTGTCGGCAAAATTACCGGGAATTGACAACAAATATTCCTATGCGATCTATTTGATGGCGGGAACTGTTGGATGGACACTCTTCGCCGAGATTTTTAATCGATGCCTGACTGTCTTTATCGACAATGGTAACACCATGAAAAAACTCGCTTTTCCAAAAATAACACTTCCAGTTATAGTCACAGGCTCGGCCCTTGTGAACAACTTGCTCTTGCTTTTGTCCGTTACCTTAATTTTTGCTATGCTGGGTCATACAGTGTCCTCAGCTATCTTATGGTTACCTGTTGTTATGATTGTGACGATCGCATTTGCGGTTGGACTTGGTCTTTTTTTTGGGGTACTTAATGTCTTTATCCGTGACATCGGACAAATCATGCCGATCATCTTGCAGATTTGGTATTGGTTCACTCCAGTCGTTTATATGGAGGCGATCCTGCCAAAAGGATATGGTAAGTATATAGCTCTCAATCCGATGTACCCTATCATCTCGGCGTATCATAATATATTTGTATTTCAAAAAACTCCTAACATGACAGGAATAGGAGTCATTGGATGCATATCAGCGGGATTGCTGTTACTTGCGGTCTTTGTCTATCGTCGTGCAAGTGCGGAAATGGTGGATGTTTTATGAGTGGTGCATTGGACGTAAACGGCGTTGCCAAAGCGTACCGTCAGTATAAAGGCGAAATTCAGCGTGTTGCTTCATGGTTTGTCCCGAATGTTCGCCCGGCTAAAGAGACATGGGTGCTCGAAGACATTAGCTTTTCGCTCTCTCCAGGAGAGGCTGTGGGGATTATCGGACAAAATGGTGCTGGTAAAAGCACACTCCTCAAGATCATCACAGGCACGACTAAACCCACAAATGGAAGCGTGCAAGTGAAGGGCAAGATTGCCGCGATTTTAGAACTAGGAATGGGGTTTAATCCAGACCTCACCGGCCGTCAAAACGTCTATCATTCGGCAGGATTAATGGGTTATACCAGCGAACAAATCGATACTGTCATTAATAATATTGAGGAATTTGCCGAGATCGGCAAGTATTTTGAAGATCCAGTGCGCACTTACTCAAGTGGGATGCAGATGCGCGTGGCTTTCGCAGTCGCGACGGCTTTTCGTCCTGATATTCTGATTATCGATGAGGCACTTAGTGTGGGAGACTCTTACTTTCAGCACAAAAGTTTCGATCGTATCCGCGAGTTTCGAGAACAAGGGACAAGCCTGCTTTTCGTCTCACACGACAAAGGAGCAATTTTGGCCTTATGTGACAGGGCTATCTTACTTGACAAGGGTCACCTGCTTAGAGACGGCGACCCGGAAGAGATCACTGACTATTACAATGCCCTTATCGCTGAGAAAGCAAACAGCAAGATCGAACAGGTCCTTGAAAACGGAGGCATCCAAACACGCTCCGGGACGGGTGAAGCTAAAGTAGAGGCGATCGCCCTGTTCAATTCCAAAGGTGAAGTGGCTGAATATGTCGGAGTGGGCGAGCGGGTTGAACTGCGCATCAAGGTTAAGGTCTATCAATCCATTGAAACCCTGGTGTTGGGCTATGGCATCAAAGATCGCCTGGGTCAAGTGATGTATGGAACCAATACCTGGCATACGAAGCAGGTGATCAACAATCCACGCGCCGGAAGTGAGTACGAATTTGTCATCGCCTTTCGGGCCAACCTGGGCGTGGGCAGTTACTCTGTTCAGACCGCACTGGTGGATCGCGACACGCACCTTACGGCGAACTACGAATGGCGCGATCTCGCCTTGGTTTTTAATGTTGTGAACATCGATAAGACACATTTCGCGGGTTGCCTGTGGAATGAGCCGAGGATAACGATAGAGGAGTATCACAAATGAGTATTATTTCTTATGCCCAGAATTTTGAAGATGTCATGCTCTGGCGGGCGCTTAAACACGTTGAGATAGGGTTTTATATCGATGTCGGTGCCAATGATCCTGATCAAGACTCTGTGACTAAGGCGTTTTACGATCGTGGCTGGCGTGGTATCAATATTGAGCCCGTCTCCCAGTGGTTTGAGAAATTAGTAAGAGAACGGCTGAGGGACATCAACCTGCAAATCGCCGCGGGTGCTAAGGCCGGAGAATTGCTCATTTACGAGCTGCCCGATACGGGCTTATCTACCTTTGATCGAGGAATTGCTGAACGACACGAGGCGGAGCGGGGCTACCAGAAAATCGAGCGCATTGTGCCCGTCAAGACTTTGACGGAGATATGTATCAATCTGCATACCTCCCCTATCCATTTCTTAAAAATTGATGTGGAGGGTGCCGAAAAGCAGGTGCTCGAAGGGGTTGATTTTTCCATACTCAGACCATGGATTGTCCTGGTAGAGTCCACGCTTCCGAATTCACCCATAGAAGACTATGAAACATGGGAACCTATTTTACTAACGGCAAATTATGAATATGTCTATTTCGATGGCCTGAACCGTTTCTATGTCGCTAAAGAGCACCTAGAACTCAGGGATAGTTTTATGATACCCCCTAATGTTTTTGATGGCTTCGCCTTGAGCGGAGATGCCACTTCTCCATTCTGTAATCAAGTTCTAGCCGAAGTAAAGCAAAACGCTTCAGAGGCATCCTCTGCCAATACCCGTGTTGAGCATTTAGCCGAGGAGCTTGAGAAAACAACTCAAGCGCTGGAAAAGAGTGAAATGACACTCACTGAACAGCAGGCCCACACGCAATGGCTACAAAACGAGTGGGATGCTGCCAAAGCGCACGCCGAGCACCTTACCACACAGCTTGATGAAAAGAGCGCGGCGCTAGCAGGCATTGAAGCAATTCTGGCTGAACAGCAGGCCCACGCGCAATGGCTGCAAAACGAATGGGATGCTGCCAAGGCGAAAATCGACGAGTTAAACCACTCATCTGATCACTGGTGGACGGTGGCCGACGGTCTGAATCAAGAACTCCAAGGGGTTTACGGCAGCAAGTCCTGGCGGATTACTTGGCCTATGCGCATGGTTATGAAATTTATCAAGAGGCTATTTTCTCTCTTCTTACAGTTGATACGCTGGGTGCTCCTCTTGCCCAAACGCACAGTGAAGCGCCTGTTACGTGTTGCAATGCGCATTGTGCTGGCAAGACCTGGATTAAAAGCAAAGGGATTAAGATTCCTCGCTAGCCGCTCCGAACTCAAAGCCCGTCTGCGCTCGTTGGCAGCCAATAATGGCATGTTGGCATTCCCGCCGGTTTCCGCCACATCAGCCGGTGCACATGTACCTGTGTTAACGGAACATCAGCGGCTAAACGCCGATCTTCCTCAGCTCACGCCTCATGCGCGCCGCATCTACGATGACCTAAAAGCCGCCATTGCTAATCAACAAAAGGGGGACAACTGATGCGCATCGTACTAGACATGCAAGGCGCCCAAACTGAGAGCCGATTCCGCGGCATTGGCCGCTATACCCTCTCACTCGCCAAAGCCATGGTGCGTAATCGTGGCGAACACGAGATTATCCTTGCGCTCAGTGGCCTGTTTCCAGAAACAATCGAACCGATTCGTGCGGCCTTTGATGGCATACTACCGCAAGAGAACATCCGCGTCTGGTACGCTCCCGGACCGGTGTGCGAATCTGATCCTGGCAATGTGTGGCGCCGCGAGGTCGCCGAGCGTATCCGCGAGGCGTTCCTGGCTAGCCTGAAGCCGGACATCGTGCATATCTTCAGCTTGTTTGAAGGCTTTTGGAATGATTCAATTACCAGCATTGGGCAGTTCGATCAAAATACTCCGGTCAGCGCAACCCTCTATGATCTGATTCCCTTGCTTAATGCAGAATACTACCTTAGTCCCGATCCGGCTTATGAGCAGCATTACCTGCGCAAAATTGCGCACGTTAAGCGTGCTTCTTTAGTACTGGCCATATCAGAGTCTTCGCGCCGAGAGGGAATTGACCATCTTGGGTTACCCGCAGATAAGTTGATTAATGTATCAACCGCGGCGGATGAACACTTTCGACCATTGTCACTAAGCGTAGATGAAGCGCGCGCTTTACTGATTTATTTTGGTATAACGAAATCTTTCGTTCTATACGCCGGTGGGACTGACCCGCGAAAAAACCTGCCCCGTTTGATTCGCGCTTATGCGCAGTTGTCACCAGAAATTAGAAAAACACATCAACTAGTCTTTGCTGGAAAAATGCCGGTTGAATATGTAAACGCCTTGCTTCAGCAAGCAAAGACGGTTGGGCTACAGTTAGATGAGCTCATTTTCACAGGTTATGTCTCAGATGATGAATTAGTAAAACTCTACAACCTATGCAAAATGTTTGTCTTTCCCTCCTGGCACGAAGGTTTCGGCCTGCCAGCGTTGGAGGCCATGTCTTGCGGGCGGGCGGTGATCGCAGCCAATACTTCAAGCTTGCCGGAGGTCATTGGCCGGGAAGATGTGCTCATTGACCCCCATAGTGAGGGGTCAATCGCCGAAAAACTTGCACAAGTTTTAAGCAATGACGCCTTCCGGTGTGAACTGGAACGCCATGGACTGGAGCAGGCTAAAAAGTTTTCTTGGGATGAATCGGCTAAAGTGGTGCTAAAAGCTTTTGAAAGGAATTTGCGTCTATCGAAAGCCGTAGAAACGACAGATTGGGCGAAAACCTATAAACAATATAAACAAGACTATCACGCCTTGATTAAAGCAATAGCGCAAATCATCCAACGGAATGACAATAAACCCCACGAAACAGATTTGAAGCTGCTTGCTAGCGCGCTGGCAAAAAATCTGGAACAAATTGAAGGTTTTATTCGCAAAACAATCTTACCGGAGAAACTCACTTGGCGTTTAGAAGGCCCATTTGATAGCTCATACAGCTTGGCCCTGCTCAATCGCGAAATGGCTTTGGCTCTGGATAAATTAGGACATTGCGTGGTGTTGCATTCGACTGAAGGTCCGGGCGATTTTGCGCCTGATACGAAGTTTTTAGAAGCCAATCCTGTTATTGCCAATCTGTACACAAGGGCTTTTGCAATTACTCAAGAAGAGGCAGATGTCACCAGCCGCAATCTATACCCGCCTCGTGTAAGCGATATGAATTGTCGGATGAATTTCCTACATAACTACGCATGGGAAGAGTCGGGCTTTCCGCAAAACTGGGTGGATGACTTTAATGCATATCTCCAAGGAATCACCTGCTTATCATCCCATGTGAAGAAGCTTATGATAGATAACGGTGTGATTGTGCCATTAGCAACTATGGGTTGTGGCGTCGATCATTGGGAACGAATCAAGTCCGATAGTGGCTATACAATAAAAGGTCGAAGTTTTCGTTTTCTTCATGTGTCTTCATGTTTTCCCAGAAAAGGTGTTGACGTGCTGCTCAAGGCTTATGGGCAGGCATTTACGCAAAAAGACGATGTGACACTAATCATTAAAACATTTCCCAACCCGCATAATGAAATATACCGTTGGCTTAGCGAGGCTAAACAAGAATATACTAATTATCCGGAAGTGATAACTATTGAAGATGACTTAACCGAAGAGCAACTTAAAGCATTGTATGAACAATGCCACGCTTTAGTGGGCCCAAGCCGTGCTGAGGGATTTGGTTTACCTTTTGCCGAAGCTATGTTATCTGGCTTGCCGGTGATAACAACGAATTGGGGTGGACAGTTGGATTTCTGTACACCTGAGACTGCATCGTTGGTGGACTATACACTTACGCCAGCTGACACGCATTTTGGGCTATTTAATTCTTTATGGGCAGAGCCAGATCAAAACCATCTTGCCAGTATTATGCGCGAAATCTTTGAGATGGACACACAGGCACGTACTGCGCGATCTAAGCGTGGTCGAGAGTTATTAATGGAGAAGTTTAAGTGGCAAGATGTTGCCAAGCGATTGGTGGAGTCAGCCCGGCACTTTTCACTATGTCCGCAACCAAAGCCACTCAGAATTGGTTGGGTGACCACGTGGAATACGAAATGCGGTATAGCAACCTATTCAGAACACTTAATAAACAACATCCCACAAGAAGTTATGGTATTGGCTGCTCATACTAGTCAGCAAACCGCGCAAGATGCCAGCAATGTGTGTCGGTGCTGGCATGCTGGCGAAGAAGATGACTTAAAATATCTAGCCAGCATCATTCAACAAAACGGCATTAACACTCTGGTTATTCAGTTTAACTATGGATTTTTTAACTTCGATTATTTTTCTAGATTTATAGCAGAGCATAAGAAGCTTGGAATAACGGTTGTAATCATGCTACATGGGACGATAGGTCCTGCCCATTTACCGTACAAACATCTAGATTTACTTGTACCTGCGTTGAAAACCTGTGATAGACTTCTAGTTCATACACCAGCTGATATGAATAGGCTTAAAAAAATCGGGTTGATAGATAATGTTGCTCTTTTTCCTCATGGTATAATTAACTGGTCACCAGTTAATTATGAAAAAACAGTTAATAAATTTACTATTGCATCGTATGGTTTTTTCTTGCCACACAAGGGACTTATCGAGTTGATTGAAGCTGTAAATATTCTCCTAGATCATGGCAATGATGTTAAATTAACAATGATTAATGCTGAGTACCCAGTCCCAGAATCCACAATGCTTATTAGAGAGGCTAGAGAGAAAGTAAAATCTATGGGACTGTCTGATGTCGTTTCAATTAACTCTGATTTCTTACCTGATAAGGAAAGCCTTAATTTGTTGAGCGAATCCGATCTGATCGTATTCCCCTATCAGAAAACGAGTGAGTCGTCAAGCGCGGCGGTGCGCTATGGTTTGGCAACTGGCAGGCCCGTTGCAGTGACCCCGTTGTCCATATTTGACGATGTTAGCCGTGCAGTGTTTAAATTACCAGGTTGTAGCCCACGGCATATTGCTGAAGGGATAGCCGAGCTGATTAAGCTTTTACAAAGTAATGATGAAAAAGTGCGCCTCAAGCAAGAGCAAGCCAATAAGTGGCGTGAAGCACATCGATATTCAATGCTGGGCTTACGACTTTACAATGTGATTACTGCACTATCTAACCAGAACAAAGATGATTGGATATGCAAATAGCTCTAGAAGCTGCATAGCAAAGACTGCCTATCATTGCCTGAATCCCCCGGTATTCCGCGAGGTGGCGGGCATGAGTTTTATTTTGAAGGTCATGGCACCTAAAGCTCTGGCTTAGGCTATTAGGCCTGGTTAGCACTCGATGCCGAAGGCAAAGCTCCTCAGTCCGTAGGAGTGCCTTTTCTGACGTGGAGGGAAAACGCGCAACAATTATTCAATAAGGTGGAGTTCCATGAAGTTGATTATTCAAATACCATGCTATAACGAAGCCGAAACCCTGGCTATTACTTTGAAAGCGTTGCCTCGACACGTGCCTGGTTTTGATACGGTCGAGTGGCTTATCATCGATGATGGCAGTACTGATGAAACCGTGAGGGTCGCCCTTGATAATGGAGTGGATCATGTGGTGTCGCACACTCGTAACCAAGGGCTTGCCCGTGGGTTTATGAATGGACTTGATGCTTGCTTACGCTTGGGTTCGGATGTGATTGTCAATACGGATGCGCGGATTTAATTGTTTGCTGCGAGGTTCTCGAACATCTGGAAAATCCAGAAGCTCGTTTAGCTGCATTGAAAAGGATCGCTAAGAACCACGTAATTTTGAGCGTACCTCGTGAACCGCTTTGGCGTATACTCAATCTGGCACGAGGGAAATACATCTCCAATTTAGGTAATACACCTGGCCATATGCAGCACTGGTCTAAAAAAAGTTTTTTTGCGTCTCGTAAATCGGTATTTTGATGTGTTAGAAGTGAAGAGCCCCCTGCCGTGGACGATGTTATTGTGCAGAACAAGACCCCAAAGATTTACGCGAATTCACTTAAATGATGGGCGATGATACAATAAACATGAAAGTAACTGATCATGAAAAAATTCTCCATAAATTAAAATTAGTCTTATCCTGGGTGGGGGGCTTACTTGCACTCATTGGCGTGCTTTTTGTGGTGATTCGGCTGGTCGGTTATGCCGATAAGCTTGACCTGTCACAGTTACAGACTGTCGATTGGCTGGTACTTTCAGCACTTTCCATTTTATATGCTATTATGAATGTTGCGCTCGTCTTAGCTTGGCAGCAAATTATGAAGTCTTTGAAAACGCCACTTGGCTTTTGGCAGGCTGCTCATATCTATGGCATGTCGCAACTGGCGAAGTATGTTCCGGGCAATATTTTTCATCTAGCCGGCCGACAAGCGTTGGGCATGGCGGCTGGAGTGCCTGGCTGGGCTTTGGCTAAATCCTCCGTGTGGGAACTGGGGCTGATCGCAGTCGCTGGCGCTCTGTTTGGTCTATTGTCTCTGCCACTATGGTGGCAGAGTTTTCCGAGTGTAGTGGCATTGTTGCTTTTTGTTATTGTGTTGATTGTTATGGGTTTGGCAGCCAGACGCTGGCTTAAGTTGCCAATGGCATTTGCGCTGGGCTGCTATGTGCTATTTCTGACGGTGTCTGGCCTGATATTTTTCGTAGTGCTTTCATTGGTTTCATCAGTTTCTGTAACTACAGGGATGTTGCTCGGATTGGTGGGGGCTTTTGTCATTGCATGGCTCGCCGGACTGCTTACACCTGGCGCACCTGCCGGCGTAGGTGTGCGGGAACTGGTTTTGCTATTTGTCTTGAAGGGTGCAGTCGCAGAGGCAGATTTATTGTTGGCCGTGGCGATAGGACGAGTGGTGACGGTGGCTGGGGATCTTTTATTTTTTTTGGGAGCTGCCGGTATTAGGAGAAAGGAGTAAAGTATGAATAAAAGGTTGAGCCTAAGTCGCGGTCTGCTAACAGGCCTGATCACCATTGCTGCATGGTCCATTATGCTCTTTTTGAATGGGGCGGTGCCCTTTTGGGCATCACCAACGCTGGGACAGGCGGTTTGGACGACGGGGTTTTCACTTTCGTTCATTCAAGATTCATTGCTTTCCATTCATGCAACGAATTTTGGTAATCCCTCCCCAGCTTCAATTGCCTTTGGTCTGGCAGGTGCTTATCCAGCAGGAATATTGATAACGATTGGGTTGCATCCAACAGATGCCTATGCGGCCACGGTTGCAGTTTGGCTGACAGTGGCATTCTGGGGAGCATGGCGTCTGGGTCGTTTTCTGGGGTTGTCGATATTCTTAGCTCCATTGGGTGCACTGTTATGGACGAGCATCCCTGTTATTTGGGCACACGCGGGTTATTCAATGCTTAGTGTTGGGATTGCCCTGTTGCCTTTCTATTTCTCGATTGTAGTAAGCTTTTTGATGAATATTGTGTCTATGGGCCGAGCCCGTTTGAAGTTGGTGATTGGTTACCTAGCAATCCCGACCATTGCCATTTTTATGGATGGCTACAGCTTCATGTTTTTTGCAATTGGATCAAGTATTCTTGGGATTTATATTTTTATTCGATATAAAGAGTTGCGCGTTTATTTATTAAAACGTGCAGTTCCTATTCATGTTTTTGCTTTTGGCTTGGCTTATGGGCTTTACGCGCTATATATCGGCAAAGCAGATTTTAGTCCCGCCCCCTTGGATTTTTTTCGCGGTTGGGGGCTTGATCTGTCATTTATCGCCATTCCAACGCAGGGGATGCTTTGGTTGTGGGATTCGCTGGGTCTGAGTGTTCCTCGTTCAGATGCACAGTTTTTTGGTGACGCGTCGGTATGGATAACCACATTCTCCCTGCCCTTGATTCTATTGGGTACGGTGGCTTGGTGGTCGGTTCGAAAAAGTTCTCGGTTAGCCACCGGCTTTCTCATTTTGGCGCTTTTCGGGTTTTATATGGCTTTGGGTCCATCGTTGAAGGTTGATTCAACCAAACCAGAGTCGTTGCAGATTGCTAAGCCTAATCAAATGAGTGTTCTGATGCCGGCTGACCTTGCCGTTGCGCCCACTGGCAACGCCGTTTTGTCTACATATGTGCCAGGTTTTAAGAATATGCGCGCGGCCTATCGCTGGAGTGCCTTAGGCATGTTTGGGTTTTGGGCGTTGGTGGTATTGCTATTGGCACGAAAACGATCCAGGCCAGCCCAAATGCTTATTATCGGCTTGGTTGGTTTTTTGATTTTGAATAACCTGCCGAACCTTACTGGTCAATGGCAGGCCGCTGAACACAACCGCAGTATGTTTTTGGCGTTGGATCAGGATCTCGTGAAACCGCTTTCCCAAGATCTTAAACCCGGTGAGACCGTCGCCTTTCTGCCGTATCGCAATGATTTTTTGGTGAATTACCTGGCACCGAAGTTAGGCATTCGAAGTTTCAACGTTGGTGGAGACAAGAATGTGGAGGAAGCACGTAAGCACTGGCCCCAAATTATGCAGCAGTTCCAGATGGGGCAGGTTGATCCCGGGTTTTCAGGTCGCGTGGCACAGTTGCTCGCTAGTGGAGAGGCGAATGCCGTGGTATTGCCTTACATTGACATGCTTTGGGCTGCTCATGTTTGGCCGTATCCGGACAAATATCAGGCTGATCTCGAGCCGGTTGAGAAGGAACTCGAAACGTCAAAATTATTCGAAGTTATCAAGCGTCAACATTATGCGGTGGTGCGCCTGAAACCCGCTTATGCAGCGCAGGCAGATTCGCCGGTTCTTCTAGATATTCTAGCGGCCGATATGCCCAGCCCGCCGTTTGGTCTCAAGGTGGATTATTTCCCGGCTGATTTTGCGCTTCATCAAGTCGGTCGCGTTGAGAAAGGTGTTATGGTGACGACAGGTCAAACCGGGTTCCTGGCCTACGGCCCGTATCAGCATCTTAATGCCGGGCGCTATCGCCTTACAGTTAAGGGTGAGGCAAGCGCAGTTAAGAATACCTGGGTGGATGTGGTATCCCATAAGGGCGCTCGCCAACATGCGAAATTCCCGCTCTCAACTGCGGGTAACGGTTCAGCCGGTGTATTGGCCACTGGTGAGGTGTCGCTTGAGTCGTCCTTCGATGACCTTGAGGTGCGTGTGTATGTGAACGCATCAGATGTGGTACGGTTGGATGGATATGAGCTTGTTGCACTGAAATCAAAATGAAGTCGTTATAAAGGGAATGTTTAATGATGAGCGTTAGTATATTAGTGGATGCACTCCATCTACTCTCGCCTAAAACCGGCATCGGAAAATATACCTATGAGAATTGTATCCAATTACAAAATTTAGCTTCCGACGAGATTCACTGGTATTATAATTACGGATACATTAGTGATAAACTGATTGATGTAGATTGTGCTGATAAGAGGCATAATGGTGTCCGTAGGCTCAAGAGCTTGTTAACAAAGTACTCTCTAGTCAAACGATCTGCTAGATTAATCATGAATATCGGTCAGCAATTCTCGAAGAAGAGTTACGACCTATACTGGCAACCTAATTTCATTCCCAGCAAAGGGGTGCGTGCCAAAAAACTGTTATCTCCGTTCATGATTTTTCATTCTTGGTACATCCCGATTGGCACCCCGCCGAAAGGCAAAAATATATGAAGAAAATGGTTTTTGAAGGGATCAAGAGATCGGATTGGCTTATTACGGGTTCGCATTTCACCAAAGCAGAAATCATTCGCTATGCAGGCTATGATCCTGATAAAATCTGTGTCATTCACCATGGGGTAGATCACGGGATGTTCAAGGTCTATCCTACAGAAGAGCTTGAAAACTTTAGGCGACGCTATAACTTACCCGAGCGGTATCTGCTTTTTGTCGGCAGCATAGAACCGCGCAAAAATCTTTATAATCTGCTCCAGGCTTACAAGGGCTATTACGATTCGAATCAGGATGCGGTGCCCTTGATTTTAGTGGGATTTCAAGGATGGCAAAATAATAAAATCATATCGATGATACGTTCATTAAAGGATAAAGTACAATATTTAGGTTATCTGACTGATCAGGAGTTGGCTTATACTTATAATCTTGCAACTCTTTTTATCTACCCCTCTTTGTATGAAGGTTTTGGTATCCCACCGCTTGAAGCCATGGCATGCGGTACGCCTGTGATCACGGCAAGGACCACATCTATACCGGAGGTTTGCGGCGAAGCAGTATTTTATGTGGAACCACATGACCCTTTCGACATCCAAGAGAAAATAGAATCTCTAATTAAACAAGCAGACTTGCGTAAAACACTCGTGCAAAAAGGACTAGATCACTGTAAGAAATATTCTTGGGAACACTCTGCTCAAAAGCACTTGGAGCTGTTTGAAATGGTTATGGATTTGTAGGGAACTGCAGGACATCTTTCAAGTTGGTCCATATAATGTGCTCCTTAACTTGCAAATGGGGGACAAGATGACTAAGAACGCAAAAGAAGTTGTAACAATGAATAGTGTAGGATACCAACCAAAAATCGCCATAGTTCACGAGTGGTTGACCAACATGGGCGGTTCGGAACAAGTGGTGAGTGTCCTTTTGGAACTTTTTCCGGATGCTCCGGTCTACACATCCTTATTTGAACCTGCTAACTTGGTGCCCATTCTGGCTGAGGCCGATGTTCGCCCGTCCTTCTTACAACGTTTACCCAAGTTCTTGCGTAAACATCAGAACTTGTTGCCCTTAATGCCTTATGCCTTTGAACAATTTGACCTAAGTGATTATGATTTAGTCCTCAGTAGTTCTTCGTCGTGTGCGAAAGGGGTGATTACTGGGACTAAGACGATTCATGTTTGTTATTGTTATACTCCGATGCGTTACGCTTGGGATTCTTATCATTTGTATATGAAACCTTTAAAGGGTCTAAAGCGTTGGCTGGCAGTTTGGTTAATGCATAGGATTCGTTTGTGGGATCGACTAAGTGCGGATAGGGTCGATTATTTTATCGCCATTTCGCATGCGGTTCAAGAGCGGATACGAAAGCATTATAGGCGGGAATCAAGCTTGGTTTATCCGCCTGTAGATATCGATCGGTTTACGTTTACTTGTGAAAGGGAAGAGTTTTATCTGGTTGTTTCAAGATTAGTAGGGTATAAAAGGGTTGACTTAGCAATTGAGGCCTGTAACCATTTAGGGCGTAACCTGGTTGTGATTGGCGAGGGTGAGGAACAAAAACGCTTAAAGGTAATGAAGCGTAGTAAAGGAGAAATCATTAAGTTTATGGATCGCCAGAGTGACCAGGTCGTTGCGGATCATTTAGCCCGTGCTCGGGCCTTTCTGTTTTCAGGAGAAGAGGATTTTGGCTTAACTATGGTTGAAGCTTTAGCGTCCGGTTGTCCGGTGATTGCTTATGGTCAAGGTGGAGTGATCGATATTGTTGAAGACGGTGTAACGGGTGTATTATATAATGAGCAGACCGTCGAGGGAATGATGGCTGGAATTTTACGCTTTGAGGAACTGAACGGGAAAGGTCAAGGGAATTTTGAACCATCCTTGTTAAGGGGTAGAGCAGAAGAATTTAGTAAGGAAAATTTTAAGAAGTCTTTGATCACTACCTTAGTGGAATTGGGAGTACTATAGATTTTAAAGGGGAATATAGGATGAAACTAATCTTACTTTCAGGTGGATCTGGCAAACGGCTTTGGCCTTTATCGAATGATGCAAGATCAAAACAATTTCTTAAAGTATTACAAAATGAGCAGGGCAAACCAGTTTCCATGGTGCAACGGGTTTGGGAGCAGTTGGAATCGGTGGGTCTGGCTCATTCTTCCTTGGTAGCCACTAGTAAATCACAAGTCGATATGATTCAACGTCAATTGGGGCAAAATGTAACGATGATCGTTGAACCAGAGCGGAGGGATACATTTCCGGCGATTGCGTTAGCGGCTGCTTATCTTTATTCCGTGGAAAAAACGGGATTAGATGAGACCGTGGTCGTCTTACCCGTCGATCCCCATGTCCAAGTTGGTTTTTTCAATAAGATTAAAGAACTGGAGAAGGTACTAGAGGAGTCCAAGGCTAATTTGGCCCTCATCGGAGTATCTCCAACGTTTCCTTCGGAAAAGTATGGTTATATCGTGCCTGAACTTAATCAGGATACCAAGGCGTATTCTAGGGTCAGTTATTTTAGGGAAAAGCCCAAGGGAACCGAAGCTAAGGAACTTATGCAGCAACAGGCTCTCTGGAATTGTGGCGTATTTGCTTTTAAACTTGAGTATATTATTTCCCAACTTGCCCAGAAAGGTCTTCCGACGGACTACGAAGAGTTGCTACAGCAATATACTGCACTGCCTAAAATTAGTTTTGATTATGAAGTGGTGGAAAAAGCAGAGCATATCGTTGTTCTCAGATACGATGGGGATTGGAAGGATCTGGGTACCTGGAATACCTTAACAGAGGAAATGCCGAATGGTCGGGTGGGTAATGCAATTGTAAGTGAAGATTCTCTCAATACCCATGTTATTAACGAGTTGGATATTCCAGTCGTGGTTCTTGGTATCTCCAACGTGGTTGTGGCGGTAAGCCCCGATGGAATTTTAGTGACAGATAAAGACTCCAGTCCAGCGATTAAGGATTTAGTGGGTAAATTTGACCTGCGTCCGATGTTTGAGGAGCGACGTTGGGGATGGTATCGGGTTTTAGACCGTACGGTGTTTGAGGGTGGAAACGAGGTTTTGACTAAGAGGCTTAGCTTAATGGCGGGCATGAATTTTAGTTACCAATATCACAATCAACGGAGTGAGGTCTGGACCATTATAAGTGGTGAGGGACTTTATGTTTTTAACGGGATAGTTTGCCGTGTTAAGCAAGGGGATGTGTTGAATATTCCGATCGGAGCTAAACACGGCTTACGTGCTGTCACGGATCTGGAGTTTATCGAGGTTCAAATGGGCAGTGACCTTGTCGAGGAAGATATTGTTCGGATTTATATGACGTGGGAAGAAGTAGAGGAACATTGTACTTGGGCAGAGTGAGAGGTTATGATATCCATTATTTGTAGATTGCAATTTTCAGGGAGCTTGCAGGGACCTGAATCATTAAAGGGGATACAATCATTATGAAGCTTATTATTCAAATCCCGTGCTATAACGAGGAGAAAACCTTGGCGGTAACCTATGCGGATTTACCCAAGCAAATTAACGGAATAGACGAAATAGAATATCTCATCATCAATGACGGTAGCAGCGATAGAACGGTTGAAGTGGCTCGGGAACTAGGGTTTCACCACATAGTGTCTTTTAAGCAAAACAAGGGCTTAGCGAAGGGATTTATGGCGGGGATTGATGCTTGCCTGCACCTTGGTGCGGACATTGTTGTCAATACCGATGCGGACAACCAGTATTGCGGCGCGGATATTGAAAAATTGGTGCGCCCGATTCTGGAGGAAAAGGCGGATATTGTAATCGGCGAGCGCCCTATTGACGAGACGGAGCATTTTTCGTGGAAGAAAAAGAAGTTTCAGTACATAGGTAGCTTGGTGGTGCGGCTGGCATCGGGGACCAAGGTTCCAGATGCCCCCAGCGGGTTTCGCGCCTATTCTCGGGAGGCCGCATTGCGTCTGAACGTGGTGAACGAGTATACATACACACTGGAAACTATTATTCAGGCCGGGCACAATAAAATTGCTATGACTTCCGTTCCCATCCGAACCAATCCCGAGACAAGGGAATCCCGCTTGTTTAAAAACATGTGGGCTTATATGAGGCGCTCGTCCTCGGTGATTATCCGTTCCTTTATGATGTACAAGCCTCTTAAATTTTTCGGCACATGTGGAACCATTATTTTTCTGCTGGGTGTTGCCTTGGGCGTACGGTATCTGTTTTACCTAATAGGCGGCACAGGCGAAGGACATATTCAGTCCCTTATTTTGTCGGCTATTCTAATTTTAATGGGTGTACAGACCTTTATTGTCGGACTGCAAGCGGATATTATCGCCGCTAACCGCAAGATATTGGAGGATGTGCAGTATAGAGTGAGGAAGATGGAGTGTTCAAAAGAAAAAAACTTATTTTATTCTAAATAATTAGGGATCGGTTTTAAAACTCTACAGATCGGGTATGTATGGCCGATTTTCTGACAGCGAATCGAATTTTGTTAAAAGATGTTCTAGTATTAGTTGATCTTAGATCAAAAAAATCGGGCAATGGCTCGGATAAAAAGTTGGGGAGAATTGTTATGAAAATCTCACAGGGTGAAATGGAGGATGGTGTGGTCGTAGGTAATGCCTATGATAAATATGGTTCAAGAAAACACATCATCAGGCTCATTATGCATGGATTCGATAATGCCTTAAGTGAACTTGTCCATAAAATTAAGCCAACGGATATTCATGAGATCGGGTGTGGCGAGGGGTATTGGGTTTTGCGTTGGCAGCATGAAAATATGAAGGTCAGGGGTTCTGATTTTTCCGGAAAAGTAATCAATATAGCCCGTACTAATGCGGTTGAATTGGGAATATCTGATTTTTTGTTCGAGCAGTTTAGTATATATGACCTCATTCCTGAACGTGACTCAGCGGATTTAATTGTATGCTGTGAGGTTCTCGAACATTTGGAAGATCCAGAAGCAGGACTGGCCGCATTGCAAAGGATCGCCAA
>NZ_JYNH01000077.1 GCF_000960765.1 Desulfosporosinus sp. I2
GCTCCTTTTAGAGTACTCAAAGTCCAATGCCCATACTCAGTTATTAAGTAAAGACTGAGCATAAGTATTCCTGATATCAAACAAAATCCACCCATTGCCGAACTGGGAAAAGGCGGTAATCTCTTTAATATCAAAGAATACATGGCCCAAATCAGTGCGGCACATGATATCATCACGTAACCAATTAAATTGTCTAGATTCAAGCTGAGATGTCCCCCAGTCACGATGAGGGCCGCCCCTATAAATCCTGTAGCTGCACCGATCAAATGATATGCTTTCAACTTAGAACCCGGAACAACCAAAGGAGAAAGCAATACCAAGAGGGAAGGCCAAAGATAATTTAATAAATTAGTTTCAACTGTTGGTGCAGCTTTAAAGGCCATAAAAAATAGCAAATGATAGAAGAATATACCACCTACCCCCACAAGTAGGGTTTTAGGCGGAACCCGCCATTGACAAACTTGCTTAATACTAATGAGCCCCCCGATTGAAAGAGCTATTCCACCATATAAAAAGGGAGACTGTTGGCTGAGGTCCATAGTAAGGTACCCTTGAAAACTCCAGATTACTATCGCCATCAGGGCTAACAACAACGATGAATGTTTCTTCATTAAATCCAATCACTTTCGATTTATAGATTTTTTTGTCAACTACTACAAGACTATAAGTATTATCATTTTTTTTACTTGAAATCCTTCCATGTAAAGTCTTCAGACAAGATACCGATAGGCTTTTCTGGTACGTCCCAATTTAGCCCCTTGGAGGCCTCTGGTTTTTTGAAACAAATTAAATTGTTATAATGTCCAAACGCACGACAAATTGACGGTCTTACCCCATGAATTCCACACAGATCATTATCAAGATCATAAAAAATGCAGGTTCCATAATACCGATGTTGATTTTCTAGTTCCAATCGTTTTTTAAAAGGCATTTCTTTGATTTTCTTTTTGATATTCTTCAACTCTTTTATATTGATAGGAACAGGACCACAGCACAAGCCCTTGCAGCCTTTGCAGGGAAGACTATCCATATAAATAAACACCTATCCTTTTTCCAAAGCTTTGATATAGATACTTATACTGAATGTTTATAGCAAAACAGATAGGATTGATTAAACCCACTTATCATATACTAGGACCGACATCAATATATAAAATACGTATTACACCACATAAATAATACTTGTCAAGAAAATATACTGTTATGCGTTATTGAGCTGTCATAATTATATTATAATTACCGATTATTATCTATAACTTAGAATATTGGATAATTAAGAGGCATCAAAGGTTGACATCCAAGGTATAAAAGATTAGTATTCTTAAAAAAGAAATGAAAGAGGAAATTAACGTGGAACAGACCATACCAACGAGAGAACAAGCCTATGATCTTTTGTCCAAGTACAATAAAAATAATAGTCTAATCATTCACGCACTGTCTGTAGAAGCAGTTATGCTTCATTTTGCTGATATTCTCGGAGAACCCGAAAAGGAAAAGTGGGGCATTATCGGATTAGTTCACGATGTCGATTACGAATTGTATCCTGATCAGCATTGCATAAAAGCAAGAGAAATACTTATACAACACGACTGGCCCGAGGACTATATCCATGCTGTAGAAAGTCATGGTTGGGGGATATGCTGCAATGTCGAACCTATTCTTAGGATGGAGAAGATTTTGTTCACCATCGATGAATTAACTGGTTTGATTGCAGCTACAGCTATGTTACGACCAAGTAAGAGCATTCTTGACCTAGAACTAAAATCAGTTAAAAAGAAATGGAAACAGAAAAGCTTTGCGGCAGGTGTAAACCGTGATGTTATTGAGCAGGGTGCAAAAATGCTGAATATGGAACTTGACTATATCATTGGAGAAACGATCAAAGGTATGCAAAGTGCAGCAGAAAGTATTGGATTAAAAGGAGAACTTTGATAAAAACGGTAATATGTCATTTTCGTCAAAGATAGAGGCTATTGGGAGTTAACCCCCAATAGCCTCTATTTGTCAAACTTGTAAACGATCATGATTGATATATACAAGGAAGAATATAAGCAAGAACACTATTGCAGTAATCCCCAAAATGTGAGAATAACGATGAATGATCGGCAATAGTGTTTCCCATCGACTACCTATGATCCTCCCAAGAGTTATAAACAAGGTTGTCCATAATATGTCGCGAAGGTCTAGCAGAAATTGATGTTGCATGAGCCAGCAACCCTTCACGACTAATCCAGACTAACCTTGTCTTATTCCCCAGTCGATCATTTCGGCGATCTTTTCCCACAGGATGATATACACGCATAATCATTTTTTGCAGCCAAGCTATTCCACGACTGTTCAAGGTGTCGGGTAACTCTTGAACTGTAAATCCAAAAGCTTTAACTCCGCGATAAAGTAATGTCTGTGCCATAAAAACATTAATGTTAGCATAAGCCGGGGAATTAGCCACATATCGAGCCAAATCTGGCAGAGATGCGCGAACTTGGTGTAAAGCCTTGATCGCAGTTTTCTGGATATCTCTCCCTTTAGCTTGGAGTCGAATATTATCCAGATGGATTTCTGCCACAGAGTCTCCTTTTTTTGCTAATAGCTTTCCATCCTCTGCATAAAGGTTAGGTCCTTCATACACCGTTTTCTCTAGACGAAAAATATTGGTCGCATCAATCCGTTCTACACGATGACTTTTTGCATAGTAATGCTCCCACGTTTCCCATACTCTAAACGACAACCTTCGTCCAAATGACCAGTTAGGAATTTCTAAGGGAACAAAGGGTAATTTCAACTCTTGAACGATCTGATCACTCATCTGTTCCAAGGCGAGCAGGGTATTTTCGGGAGCGCCGCTTTCCCCGCCACTGTCATGTAAAACTATGATTGCCCCCTCGTCAACCTTGCTCAGTATCCGCGCTGTAATTTCTTCTGGCGAACGTCGAGACTCCCAATCATGCCCCTCAACATTCCATAAGACCGCTCTCATCTTATGTTTTTTCAGCCACCACCATGTCATGAGGTTGAACGTCCCCCAGGGTGGGCGCATCCAGGTTATTTTATCTAAAGTGAGCTGTTCCAATAGGTGAACGCTTTCTGACCATTCACGTGCAGTTTGCCAAGGTGAGGAGAACCATGCATACCGATGGCGGAGAGAATGCACTCCAATCTGATGCCCTTCTGCTTGCATTTGCCGAATAAGTTCCGGATACCTTATCGCCTTTTCAGCAACTACGAAGAAGGTTGCAGAGATGTTATGTCGTTTTAAAACTTCAAGGACTCGTGGGGTAACTATTGGATCAGGTCCATCATCCAAGGTAAGAGCTACTCCCGGACTAAACTGGCGCTTCCAACTACCTACCCCCAATCGATGAAGGAAGAAATCAGGGATAACCGTATATGAAGCAAGCCCCATCAAAACACACCCTACAAAGACATATCCCCAATTCATACCTTGGTCTCCCATCTCTTTTTATTTAATGCAGAAAGTCTAAACAACAACCATTTTAAATACTCAAGCCAGCCATCATTAGCTAGATTGTCTTTAAATAGGTGATTTACGCTTATTCAGGTAATACCCAGTTCCCCAAAACAAAATGAGTGCACTAAACCCCAGAACAAACCAATGCCAAGTTGCTTGAGCTACACCTAAATACACAAGAGCTGTGCCCACATAATAAGGAATCATCGATAAAGCAGAAGTCCATAGATAGCTCCAAATCCTCATAGATGGCATGGCACTGGCTATGTAATTTACTGCAAAGGCAGGAATCGGTAGTAAACGAGCCACTAATAGACCCAGTGACCCCTTTCCCTCAACCCAATGATCGACTAAGTTAAACCGTTCTGGGGAAATGAGTTTTTGCATCAATGTCTGTCCATAAGAGTGCACAAGAATATAAATGACCATCGCGCTTATGGTAGAACCAATCCATGCGAAAAAGACTCCTTCATAAACTCCGAAGATTTTTAGAAACATTATCACCAAACCTTCCGAAGGTATTGGTGTCATACAAAAAGCGGTCATAAGTAATATAGCAAAAAAGGCTCCCCACAATCCCCATGCCTGAATGATCGTGGAAAGCTGATTCCGTCGATCTAAATAGAAAAAGGCGACAATGAGTATACCAAATGCAGCGATAATAACACTCGTCCATCCATACTTGCGAAAATTATGTTGATCTCCCATCGTCGTGATCGTCACTCCTTCTCCCCTATTATTACCTTCAAAACAACGCCGACAGTATTATCTCGATTTTGAACGTACAGAAACTTTGAAGGTCGGACCCTCGTTAAGTATTGTCCCTAACTTAGTCTTTATTATGATCCACAGTATTACTTTATAACCAACCAGTTCCCTCCCTAACTATATGGACTCACCCATCAATGTAATTTCTTCATTCGCAGGCTTTCTGTATAGTTTGTTGATTGATTGGTTCAAAGGCACCGGATTATGCCGGTGCCTTTTTATTGATGCAATTCCAATGGGGTAGCTTTGGCTAGGCTTGATCATAGAGATCATCGGTTGTTGTATCAACGATTTTTACATCTCGTTTGGAAATCAGTTCACCACCGGAACTAAGGAAAATATTCTTCGTGATGATTTGATCCATGACGGCTTCAATTTCGGCCGCTGTCAAACTTGCCTTAGGTTCTGGTAAAGTTATCGTCACTGCATTGCCAGAAGCGTTGTTAAAGGTCATTCTCAAGACCTTTTTAGTGGTACTTGCCATTTGGTAATCCTCCTTTCTTATCTGATTGCTGGCCTAAACCTTTCAATCCCTACTACTCCGTTAAGTCGATGCGATTGTCTCTTCTCACTCCGATTAAAGGGTAGTCCTGAAGTCCATAAAGGGCGACTGCCACATCATAAACATCTTGGTCTGTACTACTCGATTTTAAATTGGGAAAACTACGCTGACTTAGTTTAGGTGAGCCTTGTGCGGTCAAACCGGTTTGAAAGGTTACAACCATCACCGTGTCTTTATTACTGGCAATAACTGGCATTATCTCACTTCCTTTCTAAAAAATCAAACAAACACTCTCGATAGAAAAGCAGTCGATATCTGCCGACTGCTTTAACATGACCTGGGGTTTCACAAATCTCTAGGGCAGGTAGAAATCCTGTGAACTGTTCCCTGCCCGAGAATGTTTGTCCTAATTGTAGTATATTTAATTAAATTCGTTTCTGTCACAGGTTGGTAAAAACCGGGAATATAATCACACCTAACTCCTTTTTATACTTACTTACCGTATGATTATTGGGTTAAATCTATGAAATCAGTCCAGTCACCACCAACTACCTCGGCAATCCGTTTAGCCCATGCAGGGCTCATCTTACGTTTACCTCGTTCTAAATCACTGATAATATTAGCGGGTATTCCCGTTTTCTCTGCTAATTCTTTTTGTGTTCCAATAGCCGCTTCGAGGCGAGCTTTTCTCATTTTTTGATTAGCATAGATCACATAGATTCTCCCTCTCAAACTTTAAAATTTCCATCTTTTACGTCTGTTTATCAAGGATATATTGAGATCTTCCTCCGTAACTATCAGGCCCCCCATATTACCATATCTAATTATTATATGGACATGAATTCTTAAATGTTCGGCTAAGGGACAGACTAATGGGCATCGTAAAAAGCCCATCAACGATCAACCAATCGTTAATGGGCCTTTTACGATATTTTTAGTTTTACTCTTTTTCCTTGGTTATACTAATACTAGCATTTTGAGCCAATGCCAAACCTGCTGCCACTTCGATCGTTTTCATAATTCCGGAAACGCCCGGGCAACTAGGATGCGGGCTATACTTGGCAAAGACTTCATACACTTTCCCCATATGGAGTTTCTTGAAAATTTCTTGGAAGGCATCGACTTCATCTAGTTCATTCGCTATTTTTTGGTAATTAGGACAATCACTTGAAATCTCAAGTTTTACCTTATGTCCGTCATCGCTTACTGCTTTAACGTTAATCGTAAAACCACATGCTCCGGCTTTAATAACCCCTGTTGCTTTTGCCATAATATGCTCCTCCAAAAACTAAAGTTTTATTTTTTAATTTTGCTCTCCGGACGTTTGATACCTAAGATCGGTGCCGAGTGGTCTTTTCCTAAGAAAAAATTGGACCAGGAGGAAGTCTGATAGAAATCCCAGTTAGCAGGTGGTACCGGAGGAACATCTAAGGATGCTTCTTCTCCATACTTTTTGAGTCTCGCATAAGCTCTAACCCAAACGCATTTCTTTTCCTTTGGATAAACTTCACACCAGCCATCTAAGCTTCCACCGCATGCGCCGTTGCGCTGATTTTTCGGACATTGGGACATTGGGCAGAGGTACGCCAAATCCAGCATAGCACAATCTCCACAATCCTTGCAATCAAGCATGACGACTTTGGCAAGATGCTCTACGGCATGCAATCTCTTTTCGGTTTTTTTCTTACCCTCTGCCGCATGGTACATACTGCGCATCACTGGGAAAAGCTTTTTATCGGGAGTGAACAAAAGACCATGCATACCTCGCATCATTGAATACATTGCTCCAGCTGGAGCATCTAAGGGGCGACTAGATCTATTGGAAGGCCGATCCGTATTTAAACCAGTTTTCTCATCTTTTTCAAAGTAGTAGAATCCATTGGTTTGAGGATAATCAAATTCCTTAACAAGATCTTGCCAATTAGGGCTAAGTTCTTCCCCTTTGTCAAGAATGTATTCTAATTGTTCGTATTTAAGGTTATGCCCACCAATATGAACTCCCGCGCAGCCTATGCCTTTCAAGATCGCGTACAATTTGGCGGCCCGCAACATCCGCTGACCCACCCCTTTATCTGGGGCACTCTTTTCCTCATTGAGTTCAGCCAAAAGTTTATCTGTGACAACACAACCTGGTAATTTGTTCTGATTCATGACATTTGCAGCTCCATAGGGGAGAACATAAATGTTTCCTACTACTGGAATATCCAGGTTATTAACCTTCAAAAACTGAATGACTTCGTGACATTTCCGAGCATCATACCCCAGTTGGGTAACGACAAATTGAGCGCCACCTTGGATTTTCTTTTTCAGTTTATAATACTGAACCATTAGTTCAGCCTCTGTTGACTTGAAGGGAGAAACAGCAGCTCCTGCAAAAAAATCACTAGGCGCATGATAGATTGGTCCCTTTATACCTGGAACTTCTAAGCCCTTATTCATTTCGGTGATTAGTTGTAAGGTATTAGAGGGATCCAGATCGAAAACTGGTTTAGGGCGCCCTTTAAATCCAGAATAGGTATAGTCTCCGGTCATCACTAAGAGGTTGCGAACTTTTGCACGATCTAAAGCGTATAACTGACTTTCCATTTGGTTGCGGTTCTTATCTTTACAGGTGAAATGTACTAATGGTTCAATCCCCATTTTGAGAATTTCCATGCCCAAATAATCGGCAAGGATTGCTGGATTACCACCAGGGTTATCCGTAATGGTGAGTGCATGTACTCTACCACCTTTAGCAGCTTGTTCAGCCGACGCGATAGCACTCTCTTGGGCCTTTTCTGTGGCACCTCGTCCAGGTACAAGTTCCCAAGTTACGGATAGTGTGTTTTTGTCCAATATTGACTCTTTAAATTTATTTACCATTTCCTCAGACCTCTCCCCTTTTTCTATGATAGGATTTATTTTCTCACATTATTATACCAGTACCTATTATAACCCTTCTTGGACAATAATTTAAGATGTTTTCCGTCTATTTTAAAAGATTCAATCAACTTAGTCTCTCTAAATACATGCTATTCATAAAATAATTGGAGAATATGGAACTTCCACCCAATTCAATATGCTTAATCTGACGGTATAACTCCTCTGCCCTTTTCATTTCTCGGAAATTGAGAAGGGCTCGTATAGCTCCAACGTGTGCTGCGTTACCGACTGTTTTAATTCTTTCGGGAGATATATCTGGAACAAGACCAATATTCAAAATGTTAGTTGCCTTAAGATAAGTCGCAAAAGTTCCTGAGAGAATCACTGAATCAAGTTCAGATACCGTAATACCAGCCATTTCAACTAATGTTTTAATCCCTGCACAGACGGCTCCTTTGGCTAATTGCATTTCCCCAATGTCCTTTTGATTTAAAGTCACATCTATCCCGTGATCCGACCCATCGGTTAAGACAAATTCACGCCCTTTTTCACCCATCCGAATCCGCTTAGCTAGTTCTGGAGAAAGCTCTTCTCCCTTTTCAGGATCATACAATTTCCCTTGTTTGTTAATCACTCCAGACTTTCTCATCTCATCTATCCCCTCAATGAGACCGGAACCGCAAATCCCGATTGGTTTATGTCCCCCGATTACAGCAAAGGCTACTCCAGCATCCGTGATTGTGACTCCTTCAATGGCTCCCTGTTTCGCTCTCATGCCATAGGCAATACCAGCACCTTCAAAGGCTGGTCCTGCCGCCGTAGAGCAGGCCATCATATCATTTTCGGTTTTTAAGAATAGTTCGCAATTGGTTCCTAAATCAATGAGTAAATGATTTCCTTTTCCCAAAACTTCTGGTGCTCCTATGATAGCACCCATCGTATCTCCACCGACAAAACTGCCGATGTTAGGCAAAAGGATAACCTTAGCTTGGGAATTGATCTCAAGTCCCAATTCCAGGGCCTTGAACATTAAGGGTTGATTGCATACTGAAACAAAGGGGGAAACCGCCAGATGAGAAACATCTAAGCCTAGAAGAAGATGCTGCATTGTCGTATTTCCCACGATGGTCATTTTATAGATCTCATTTTGATGGATGTCCATCTTTAAGGCGAGTTCTTCGAGTAAATGGTTGATGGTTCTCCTCACAGAACTCTGTAACGTCAAAGCATTCTCTTGACTTTCCGTAGCAAAGGAAATGCGGGAGATAACATCTGCACCATAAGCTGTCTGTTGATTTTCCGTGGATACCACTTTCAAGACAGTTCCTTGTAATAGATCCACTAAAGCAACCGCTACGCTCGTTGTACCAATATCAATAGCAACCCCATAAAGACGTTTTGTCGTATCTCCTGGTTCGATATCCAAAATCTCATCTTCGGAAACAATTAAGGTTAGGGCGTACTTATCTGAACGTAAGACTTCCGGAATCTTAGTTAAGACATGCAGACTGGTCTTGGGGTAACTTCTATTTGTGATCGTGCTTAGAGTATCAACGACACGGTCCCAGTCTCCTCGTTCATCATCAAGCGTAGGCTTACTGGCCTGAACAAACACCTTTTCCAACTTGGGTTCTAATGAAGACGTCTTTAATTCAAGAAGTGCTCCTTCCTTACGATCCTTGCTCTCGACAAAATCCAATTCAATGACCATTCCTTCTACTGGCACTACACTACAGGCAAGCCGCACACCTGCCTTTAGTTCACTGTCATTGAGATGGGCTAAATCTCGCTCGCTCGGCGAGGAAACATGACCAGTTATTCGGACTGTACATTTTCCGCAGGTTCCTTTACCATTACATATATTTTGTACGGGAAGACGATGACGGATGAGCGCTTCCATTAAGGTCTCATTTTCCTCTGTGGTTATAACTTGATTAGGGTATATTGTTATTTCCATAATTCCCTCCTGTTAGCCAATCGATACTACGTGCCTATCCTAAAGGTAAAACAGGGTTCCTGTCCCCGTGTTTCCGTGTTTCACCCTTAGTTAATATTCGCGACATTCTTGCGGTTCTCCTTTGTTAATCTGTTTTTTCTGTCATTATTCTACCGCATCTAAGAAATTCGCTAATTCTTCAGGAGTATTAAAGAGATAATCTGGAGAACCTTCCTTGAGTTTTTCAGGAGAATGCCATCCCCATGTGACTCCAATGGTTTGGGTTCCAGCAAGTTTACCTTCAATCATATCTCCCTTTGTATCCCCAACATAATAGGCGGGGATTCCGGGATGTAGGGACATTGTGTTATGAATCTTTTTGATTTTACTCTTTTCCTTTTCTGCTCCAATAACATCGATAAAACATGTAATTCCGTTTTGGTTTAAGATCTTTATCGTGGCGCCGGACAGATTTGACGTAATAACATAAATAAAGTGTTTTTCCGAAATACGTTGTAACGCTTCCCCTATGCCCACAAAGAGTTCAAGATTTGCCAATTGTTCCCCTTGCAAACCTTCATACCGTTTTAAGATTTTGTCAATGGTTGATTCCTCAATACCCCGCAGCATCATTGTTTCGTAGACATTCCCTTCAAAAAGCCCTATGACATCTTTTGGTTCATGAATCCCTGTGAACCCATGCTCTAAACAGGCTTGTGAAAAGCGCGATATAAAAACTTCAAGAGAATCAACGATAACTCCATCATAATCAAACATTACGAGCGCCAATGTTTCTACCTCCTATGAGCGAACAAGAAATATAATTCTCCCCTTGAATAGATGCTCCCATTGAATAGATGCTCCCATTGAATAGATGCTCCCATTGAATAGATGCTCCCATTGAATAGATGCTCCCATTGAATAGATGCTCCCCTTCTCTAGTGAGAGAAGGGGAGCATTCTATTTTCATTAAATTTTAGCCTAAGAAATCAAATTGCTTATTGCGGAAGGCCTTGAGATATTGGACACAATAATCATCTCGGCCAGCAAGAGCCTCAGCCGTGACCAAACTTGCCATCATCATCTTATCTAGCGGGTTAATGATCAGTCCATCTAACCCTTTGCCGATGGCCATAATCGCGAAGGCATGATTCATAAATTTTCGGACTGGCAAGCCGTACGACACATTCGAAAGTCCGCAAATTGTATGGACCCCTTTGAACCGAGTCATGATGGCTTCCACAGAGTTAATAAATTCGACGGCAAAGGTATTATTGGTGGAAACTGGTTGAACCAGCGGGTCAACATAAATATTGTTGAGTGGTACATTGTTCTTGACGAGTCCGTCAATAAGTTTTTCGGCAATTCTTAGCCGGGCATCCATCGTTTCTGGCATCCCTTCATCACTCATGCAAAGGGCCACAACTTTTAAGTCAGTTCCGGCAACCACTGGCAATAAGGCATTATAACGATCTTTTTCAAGCGAAATCGAGTTAATCATCGCAATTCCCTTGTGCACTGATAGAGCAGCCTCAATCGCTTTGGGATCAGGGCTATCAATACAGCAGGGTGCGTCAACCGCTTCTTGAACTGTCTTTACCAGCCATTGCAGGTATTCTGGCTCCTTGCCGACAAAGATACCAGCATTGACATCAATAAAATCTGCTCCAGCTTCCCGTTCATCCTTTGCCACCTGTTGGATATATTGAGCATCTTGTGCTTTGATGGCCTCCCCAATAGCCTTGCGACTTGCATTAATTAATTCACCAACGACTAACATGAATTTTCCTCCCCATATTTCAGTTGATATCTATATTCCATTAAGAAAACATTGCAAATTTCATGCCAACAACAACGATCAAGCAAACCTTAATAAATTTCTAAACTTGACCGGAACTGCCAAGCTAAATCCCCGAACTTATCAAAGTTATAGAACCATAACTTCTCAAATAATAATTTGAGTCACCATCGACTTAAGTCTATTTGACTTATCCTTCACTTAAGTCATTACTAATTATCTTTAATAGTATGGTCCTTTAACCCTGAAAAATGTCGTCTTATTTTGCCGTGAGTCGGCGAGCCGTCTCTACAGCTCCAGGAGCGTCCGTACTCCAACCATCTGCCCCAATTTTTTGAGCAAAATCTTCTGAAACAGGGGCCCCGCCCACCATCGTCTTAAAGCTCAAGCCCTGTTCGCGAATCGCTTTAACGGTGACTTCCATAAATGGCATTGTGGTGGTCAAGAGAGCGGACATGCAGATCACGTCGGCATTTTTCTCTTTTGCCGTAGCCAGGAATTTTTCCGTATCCACATCGACACCGAGGTCATAAACTTCAAAGCCAGCACCTTCCATCATCATCGAGACGAGGTTTTTGCCGATGTCATGTAAATCGCCTTTTACGGTACCGATAATTATAGTTCCTTTTTTCTCATTTTCCCCTTGAGATAATAATGGTTTTAAGACTTCAAGTCCTGCTTTCATGGCTTTTGCCGCCATCAGCATTTCTGGCACAAAGAATTCCCCTTCGGAATAGCGTTGGCCGACTTCGTCCATAGCGGCAATTAAACCATGGCTAAGAATTTCAGAAACGTCCGTTCCATTAGCAACCTCTGCATTAACAAGGGTTACCACTTTGTCAATATCAAATTCAACCACTGCATCATAAATATCTTGTACGCTCATTACTCTCTCCCTTTCCTATCGGTCTCTGTAGACCGTCCCATTAATCTCTATTGAAAATCAGATACGATTATATGAATTAAAGGCTCCATTTAGCATCCCCGGCGACGAGTCCCTTAAAGTGATCACGAATCTTAGCATCCAATTCTTCGCTGAAGCGCGCCTTATTTGGTTTACTTAAAATCTTACTGGCTTCTTTCATCGCGCGGCTATGAGCATCTGGCTTTCCTTGATCTTCCCAACGGCGGCGCATTTCTCTCGTCGCAACTTTTGGTAGCACTGCAATCGTGCGCATATTTTTCATCGTATGGTCTAAATCCATGTAACTACCACCAGGACCAACTTTTGCAATCAGGTCTAAACAGAGATTTTCTTCGCTGTATTCATAGCCCTTTTTCATCCGTTTAAGCATCAAAGCAATCTCATTATCGATCACCGCTTTAGCAAAGTCGAAAGCCATCAAGCTTCCTAAAAGACCACCCATATTAAATAAGTCTGCACCAGCGAGCAAGGCAGCCGTGGTATTCATACCCGTCTCATAACCAGATTGGGCATCATTTGAATGCGCATTTGTCAAACCAATGTATCCACCTGAAGGAACATTATAGAATCTAGCCATCTCCGTATGCGCCATTTGCATCATACCTGTTTCAATAGCGCCGGGTGCATAAGCACCGGTCCGCATATCTGCTACCGTAGATAAGACGGCATAAATCATAGGAGCTCCTGGGCGAATCATTTGAGTTAAGGTTGCTAGTCCCAAGAATTCAGCATTACCTAGGGTTAGCGTCCCCATCAAGCTGAGGGGTGAAGTCATGCCCGCATTCGGAACAATTGTTCCATAAACCGGTAAACCTTGTTCAAGCAGGTAGATCACCGCTTCAGTCGATTCCACATCAAAGGTCAAAGGAGAAACGACTGGGCAATAATGGTGGTTAATAAAGGGGCGCTTACGATATTCCTCTTCGCTTCCCGCGATCAGAGCGCCTAACTCCAAGACTGTTTTGAGATCATTCATGTTAGGGGTATTACTTCGAACTGGTTTTTTGCAGTTTTTAAGAGCAGGATAAAAGCGAGACATACTAAATTGACCTTCTGGAGCATCCTCTGCTAACGTAGATATTGAAAAGACATCAAAGCCGGGCAATTCATTAATTAAATAGGCGATATTCGCAATATCATCTGAGGTTGCACGTCGTTCTTCGCCAGTTTTAGGATCGATAATATTGGGTGCAGAACTTCCTGTTACGACAATCGGACGATCGCCAGGCATTGTGACATCAAATTTTGGATCTTGCGCGGTAAAAGTATAGGTTGGGACAAAGGTTTTTCTAGCCTTCTCGACGACTTCTCGAGGAAACTTGACCATCATCGTCTCCATATCAACTTGACAACCATTCTTAGCAAAAATGGCCAGTGCTTTTTCATTACGAACTAGCATCCCAACGTTTTCGAGAATTTCCAAGGATGCTTCGTGAATGCGCTCAACTTCAGATTGACTAAAATACTTAGTAAATTCCACGGTAAAGTCCCCTTTCTCATCCTGAACTAGTTTAATTCTTCTCTTCAAGCTAACTTTTGAGGCAAAATCTTGCAAACCATTATAAGGATTTTGCCACTTCGGCAATCTCCACTTTATGGTCTTCAATCCAATTCATTAAACGAACATTGTGTTGTAAATAAGCAATATACTCATATTCGTTCAAATTCGTACCAGCATAGTAAGCTGTTACATCCCAGTTAATCAGATAAATGTTTGCAGCCGCAATCATCATCGGCAAATACTCTAGTTCTACTTCGTTGAGTGGTTCGAGCCCTCCCAATTCCACCAATTTACGTTGGTAGGCCTTTAGAAAGATAGAGCATTTATCAAGAAGTAGCACACCATCTTTTTCGTCTTGCCACGAGCTGCAACAATAGGCTAGAGCCAGAGTTACGTCAAAAAGCCGGCGATCAATCTTAGACCAATCAAAGTCAAAGATTCCTACAACCTTACTATTTACGTATTTCAGGTTACCCGCATGAAAGTCATTGTGACAAGGTGTATAGGGCATCTTTTCCAGCACATTATTAGGGATTTGGGAACTCTCTATAACTTTTAAAATCGAATCAAGTTTATTTTTGTAATAGGTGTGAAACTTAGTGTCGATATCCGTCTTTGCCAAAGCCTTATATTTTTCTGGCAGGGTCGGCAGGAATTCCATGATCTTTGGTTCTACCCGCTCTAGCCCTTGTGGGTCAAAATCCCTTGCAGCGTTATGGAATGTTGCGAGAACTCCTGCAGCGCTAGCATATTCTTCATCATTTAAATTAGGAGTATCCCAAGTGTATAAGTCGTCTCCTTGCAAAAATTCGTAGACAGCAAAATAGATATCCGTGGAATTTCCATTCGCACCCTCGTTTTTCTTGACAAACGTTGAACCATCTTTAGTACGGATTAATCCAGCAGCTATATCTAGACCATGTTCTTTAGAGTAATTAATCATCGAATGTTCGAAGACGATTTCAGTCTCTGTGATTCCGTACTTGTATTTCCGCACAAAATATTCGTACTTCTTCCCGTCTTTTTCTGTGTAAATGCCAAAACTACGATTAACATATCCACCGAAAATTTCATATACATCTGTTACAGTCCCTAGGTCATAATGTTGTAAGGCATCGACAATCTGATTACGGATCAAGACTGATTCCATAGATTCAAAGAAATGAGCCGCAATCTTTTTAAGTTCTTCACTTTGGGCGAACATAGAAAACGTTTGATTGACACTTAGTTCTTCGAGGTGTCTCATTTTACTTGTGTTCATTTTGAACCTCCTTAAAACCATTCGTTCGCATAACATTGAGAGATTATTTCCTGTTCTCTCTGAATCGGAACCCTTCACAATCTGAATAATTCGAAATCTATGTGCGTAAGGTTTTCTACTAACATTATCATAGCATCTCGGACTCATTATTTTTCTAACACATTCCTGCTCGTTTTGACGCATTACCATCAATTGAATATTCGTACTATTTAGTACAAATTGCTATTCTTTGTCGATATTACGAATTATCAAGCAAATTAAATTTTTGCAAAATCTTGGATATAGGAAAACTTAGGTCTAAAAAAGGATTATTCACCCACGAGTGGTGAATAATCCTTATACCTTATACCTTATACACATACCCTATACCCTAACCCAAGCCTTTAACCTATTTAACGATTCTTTTTCGCGATCAATTTCATTAAGTTTTCTTCTAAGAAGGCTCGGGCTTCAAAAGCATCTTCGAAGTAATAATCCGCCCCTATCATCTTAGCAAAACCTGAGTCGACTGGTGCGCCCCCCACGATCACAACTAAGTTTTTGCGAAGCCCCAGTAACTCCAATTCGTCTATAACTTCTTTCATTACGGTCATCGTGGTTGTGAGTAACGCGGACATCATTAGGATATGAGGTTTTTCCTTTCGAACAACACTAGCAAACTTTTTAGGCGTCACGTCCACACCCAAATTAATAATCTCTGCTCCCGTGGACATGACTAACATCTTAACTAAACTCAACCCGATATCATGAAGGTCTCCAGCAACCGTTCCCATGACAATTTTACCTGTCACTTTTTTGTCCGTATCCTTTAGTAAAGGTTCTACTAGGCTTAACCCCGCATGCATTGATCGAGATGCCATCAGCACTTCCGGAACCATGACCCTTTGTTCACGGAACTTTTCGGCCACCCGATCCATTCCTGCGATTAAACCTTTTTCCAGAACAGACTCTGCAGAAAATCCTTGCGTCAAAGCTCGTTTAGTTAGTATCATGCAAGTTTCTGCTTCTCCTGAAATAATAGAGTTTATGATTGCTTGAAAAACCATTCACACTCACCCTTTAATACAAGCTGTTTTTATAAATTAGGGGTGTAACCCCAATATACTTGCGGAAAACTTTTGAAAAATAACTTTGATTTTGAAATCCTACCGCTTTCGAGACTTGAGCAACACTAAATTCAGGTTTCTTCATCATCTCAACAGCTTGTTCTACCCTCACTCTGGTTAAGTAGTCATTAATCGTACAATCGAGTTCTTCTCGGAACAATCGAGAGAGATGAGATGGACTGATAAAGAGATGCTCCGCTACGTCCGTAACGGTAAGCGGTAAAGCATAATTCTCCATCATGAAATCTCGAGCATTTTTAACGATAGCGAGGTGTTTTTTATCCGCTAAAGTAAAGATTCCCGCCAAGAACGTTTCCACAATATGTTGAATCTTATAGAAATACTTTTCTACTCGCTCGGACCCTTCAATTTCCTTGTTGAATTCTTTAAGAAGCATCATAATGCGTTCGGCATTCGCTCCCCCCTCCACTGCAGCCCGAGATGTTAGAGTTGCCAATTCCAGGATACGTACTTTAACCGTCTCTAGGTCCCCTACAGTTTTCGTATAAAGATCCGTCAAAAGACTCTGGAGGGTTTGGTTAGCTCTTGTTCGATCTCCTAAACGAATATAACGTAAAAACTTGCGTTCTTTTTTTAAATATGTGTCGTAATCACTAATGTCGGGTAGGTTCTTTCGTTTTCTATCTTCAATTTCTCGTCGTATTTGCTGTTGCTGCAAACGGGTAGCATCGATCTCATCTAAACTATTTATATTTCGTTTGACAATATGGTTTACTACAACAAACAACATATCCGCAGCAGCCTGAGAACGTGCCGGAGAAACAACCTCAAGCTTGCAGGCTTTATGCTTTAATTCTGCGAAGTTTTGGATCCCAACGTTCAACTTTTCAAGTTCTTGAAAGAAGAAGTGATCAGGCTCCCACATTAACACTTGTCCACAGATAATACTTCCCCTGGAAACCCCTTGAATCATGATTGGAACAGCCCAAATCACTAATCCTGCATGACAACGGAAGAAATAGGGTTCCTCCCATTTTGCCGCCTCTAAGCTAGCTCGTTTATACGAATCTTGGCATTTTTTTTCCCCTTCAGGTTGGCATCGAATATAACGGCAAAAATCACTACGCTCAAATTCGCCAAGAATAGAAAAAGTCGCCCCTTCATTGTTGATGGCCTCAATATGCAATCCTGTTGCATTGTGAAAGCTACCTAGTATTTCTTCAAGATATTTAGGATCCAGTAGGTTAGCATCTAATGTTTTGTCCATTGAACTCATCCTTACGTAAGGGTAAGAATTTCCCCTCAAGCATTCAATATCTAGTAATTCGCTAAAATTCAAGCAAATCCTTTTCCCTAAAATGTTTAACGTTATATAAGCGACTGAAAGAATTCAACTTCAGTCGCCAAAATAATGTCACTCTATATTGTTGTGATTAAATTTTGCCCTCACTAACGATTAAAGACTAACGTCTTTAAGACAACGGGTACGACTCTGCCTCCCATAAGGGGTTTACCCACATCTATATAATCACAATCCTCAACTTCTATCTGATCAATACACACCACTTCGAGCGGATGTTTGGCCACCGCATTAATACACTGCCCTAAGACCTTACCGCAGTCCGCCTCTATGACAAGAACAAGTGGCTTGTCCTGCCTCAAGTAGTCTTCCATGCCCGCCACAAGCCCTTGAGCCAAGGTATTAATATCTGCAAAGGACATCGTTCTAGGTCCCTTCATAGCCAAGGCAACCATTCCCTGTGAGTGATCAATTTGCAGGCGAAGAATCTCTTGTTTTATAACTTCGGCAATCTCCTTTGCCGTTGCAGGAACCGTTGAAGTAAAAGGAGAAATGACCATCACGTTACGTAGGGGTAAAGTACCATCTTGAAGATGGATGGTACTGCCACTTAAATTGACCGACTGAGTTCCTGTTCCTATGACGGTTGCCCGAACTGTTTCACTAGGCTTTTCTAATATAAATCCCGCAGCCTCAAAACTGACTTTAAGCTCCCATCCTAGAAGAGGGCCAAAGTCTCCGAAAGCTGTCACTTCTTCCATAGTAGCTGGCCCACAAGGGGCATAGACATAATCCGCTACCCCACCAGAAATTATGACTTTACGGATCGGATATTCTAACTTCAAAGGAGGGGTCATCAGAAGTTCCTGGGTTAACCCCGAGTGCATAGAGGTCTTAAGTACTTCGACTACGCTCGCAGCCATGGCTTTCACAAGAGGACGTAACTGAGGTAGCGTCACACGCTCTCCGACCTTAAGTCTTTGGCCTGTGGACTGGATCGCAAGGAGGGCAGGTTTTGAAATATACGTAATCCGATCTCCATGAGGCTCAAATTCGATAAGGTGTCCTCCAACATTGATACACGATGAATCAACTGCTTTTCCTTCTTGAAACATTGCATAATTGGAGGTACCTCCACCCACATCAATATTGACCACGACTTGGTGTCTTTGAGCAGAGAATAAGGCAGCGCCCGATCCTTTGCCCGCATAAACAGCCTCCAAATTGGCACCAGCTGTGGCAACAACAAAGTCTCCCGCAAATCCCGCTAAGGCATCAATAATCGCTTTGGCATTTTCCTTTTTGGCGGTTTCCCCAGTAATAATAACTGCACCTGTATCAATGCTCTCGGGCGTCAATCCCGCAGCTAGATATTCCGTTTCTACAATTTTTGAGACAGCAACAGCATTCACAAGATCGTGGTCCAAGAGGGGGGTGAAATAGATCTGGCTGCGGTGGATTACTTCTTTGTCAGTAATCTCTACGCGTGGAACAAAGGTTCCTGAAGCCGTATTTTCAATGGTCAAGCGGCTGATCACCAGCTGGGTAGTTGTAGTTCCAATATCAATGCCCACACTTATGATCTGTTGACTATTCGATTCGGGCATTTTATCACCACTCCTATTTCTGCTGGTTCAGCTTAACCCCACTGGCTTTAGCGGCCAGAACTTGTTTAATGACATCGGTAAGATGCGCTCCTGCTTCAGCCGGTGGGATTCCCCCTTTATGAATATTGGAGATGACCGTCCGATCCGCCTCCACCGTTTTCTCATCCGGTCTATATATCATATAGGCGCTGAGGCTTTCTGCAGTTCCCAATCCGGGGCGCTCACCGATCAAGGAAATGATAACCTCACAATTGACAATGGAGGCGACATGGTCTTGTACCCATACCCGTCCGTTTTTCACAAACAACGGTGCTCCGACTTTGATCCCAGACGACTTCAATCCTTGCATTAATGCCGGCAATAGATCAGGTATATTGGCCTCAATAGCACTTGAACTCAGTCCGTCGACGATCAGAATTTGAACTTGGACATTTTTCTCACACTTTTCCGCGACTATTTTCGCCGCTTCAACCGATAAACGCCGCCCCAGATCTGGTCTTTGTAAAAACTCGTCTTTACTGGTAGCAGCACTTTGAACAGACATTAAATCCATCCGCTTAAGAAATTCCTCCGATACATCGAGGAAAACAGCATCTTGAGCCACGGCATGATCAGCCAAAAACCTTAACAAGGACATGGTCTTAGGGCGTGCTCCGGCTCGGCCAATTCCAATTCGAGCGGGCGTTGATTTCATCATCGCCTTAACCGCATCTGCATTAAACGGGTTCGAAATCTGCATTTCATTGAGCGGAGGAAAGGTTACCATTTCCTCAGATTGAGTGTCAGGGAGTGTGGGCGTTTCTATCATCGCTGCCGCCATCACATGGTCTTTCCTCTTTTGTGAAAGCAACCCTTTCTTGGCCAGTTCTTCCATAACACTTTGGATAATAACTTTTTCTAATTCGTTATTCGCGACTGCCACCTCGATTCGCCTCCCTATTTATCAAATATTGATGGGTCTCCGGCTCTCTCTGTCAGTTTGCCGTTTTCTAAAATGCCCATCTTCTCTAACCATTGCTCAAACTCAGGAAGCGGCCTCAACCCTAAGATTTCGCGGGTACTTGCATCATCATGATAACTGGTATCCTGATAGCTTAACATAACATCGTCGCCGCCCGGAACTCCCATGAAGAAGTTTGAACCAGCCATGGCGCAAAGGAGAGTTCCCATTTCCTGATCATTTTGATCGGCTTTCATATGGTTTGTATAACAAGGTGCGATCCCCATGGGTAACCCATGTAACTTACCCATGAATAGATCCTCCAAGTCTGCTCGGATCACTTCTCGACCTGAATAAATCGTCTCAGGTCCAATGAATCCGGAAACGTTGTTAGTCATAAATGGACGATAGCCACGTGCATATCCATAAGTTCTAGCTTCCAAGGTCATCATATCGACGCCCAGATGCGCATCAAGTGAGACCTCGGAGCCTTGTCCAGTTTCAAAATACATCAGATTAGGACCTGTCGCCGTTCCTTTTCGCTGGACTAAGGCAAAGGCCTCATCAAGTATAGCAGCACTAACCCCAAAAGCATCATTCGCTTTTTGGGTTCCAGCAATACTTTGAAAAACGAGATCAACCGGGGCTCCTTTTTCAATGGCTTTCATCTGGGTCGTTACATGAGCTAAAACACAGTTTTGAGTTGGAATCGCCCATTTTACCATAAAGTTTTTGACCGTATCTAGAAGGCGGGTAACCGTCTCTACATTATCTTCCACAGGATTAATTCCAATGACGGCATCTCCTGAGCCATAGGATAATCCTTCTTTAAGGGAGGCTAGCATCCCCTCGACATTGTCTGTCGGGTGATTGGGTTGACAACGAAAGGCCAACGTTCCCGGTACACCAAGTGTCGTATTACAATGTGACTGAACTCGCATCTTTTTCGACCCAAAGACGAGATCCATAGTGGACATTAATTTGGCCACTGCGGCAATCATTTCGCTCGTTAACCCACGACTAATGTGAGCTAAGTCTTCCCCTGTTGTTTTATGATCTAATATATATTCACGCAAGTAACCGACTGTCCAGCTTTTGATCTCTTGATAGATTCTCAAGTTAAGTCCGTCGTAGATTGCCCGAGTCACTTCGTCCTCTTCATAGGGAATGACCGGGTTATTATAAATATCCTCAAGCGTTAAATTACTTAGGACCAATTTGGCCGCCACTCGTTCAGATGCTGATTTCGCAGCAATTCCAACCAGTTCATCACCAGACTTCTCTTCATTGGCCTTAGACATTACTTCCTTGAGAGTTTGGAACGCAAATATTTTATTATAAACCTTAGCCTTTAAAATCATGGCATGATCCCCCAATCT
>NZ_JYNH01000078.1 GCF_000960765.1 Desulfosporosinus sp. I2
AATCTCCACTTTATGTAAAGCTTCAATTCCACGATCAACCGCCTTATAATTCATCTCGACAATGTTTGACCCTTTCTTGCCATAAACCTTTTTGATTGAATCTTTTAGGTATTGAATGGCATTGTCTACTGGGATTACATTGGCTAATTTAAAGAAAGCTGCCTGCATTACCATGTTGATGCGTCCGCCGAGCCCGATTTCCCCGGCAATGGAAATAGCATCAATGATATAGAAATTGATCTTATTTTGATAGATATCACGTTTAAGAAATGCTGGCAGATGATCTTCTAGTTCATCTGTTCGCCAAGGACAATTGAGAACAAAGGTTCCACCTTTTTTCAAGCCCCTAAGGAGATCATAGTGGTATATAAAGGACTTATTATGGCAAGCGATATAATCCGCATCAAACACCAGATAAGAGGATTTAATAGGTTGCTTGCCAAAACGCAGGTGTGAAATGGTTGTCCCACCGGATTTTTTACTATCATATTCAAAGTAGCCTTGGACATTAAGGTCTGTATTATCTCCAATAATTTTGATCGCGCTTTTATTCGCACCGACCGTACCATCGGAGCCAAGTCCCCAGAACTTACAACGAATTGTCCCTTCTGGTGAAGCGTCAATGGTCTCCTCGATGGGTAAAGAAGTGTGGCTCACATCATCGATAATGCCAATGGTAAAGCGATCCTTGGGCTGAGCCTGCTTCAAGTTCTGGTAAGTAGCGAGAATCTGCGAGGGAGTAGTGTCTCTAGAACCTAGACCATAACGTCCCCCTACAATTATCGGTTTTGACGTTTCATGGTTAAAGATTTGTAAAACATCAAGATAAAGCGGTTCACCTGTCGAGCCGGGTTCCTTGGTTCGGTCAAGGACCGCAATTTTCTTCACCGATTTTGGCAGAACATCAAAGAAGTATTTTTTGGAGAAGGGACGATATAGGTGTACTTTAATGAGTCCGACCTTTTCTCCTCTTTGAGCCATGAAGTCGATTGTTTCTTCGATGGTATTGCAAACAGAACCCATGGCTACGATAATGTTCTCAGCTTCAGGGTCACCATAATACTGGAAAGGATGATACTCCCGCCCGGTTATTTTCTTGATCTCTTTGAAATAATCTTCCACAATATCAGGGACGGCCTCGAAGAAGGGGTTTGAAACCTCACGTCCTTGGAAATAAACGTCTGGATTTTGGGCAGTACCTCTGAGGACAGGATGGTTTGGATTCAAGACCGGTCTCTAAATTCCTGAATTTTTTCAAAGTCGACAAGTTTAGCAATTTCGTCATAACTGGTTGTCTCGATTTTTTGAACTTCATGGGAAGTTCTAAACCCATCAAAAAAATGCAAAACTGGAACCCGTGTTTTAATCGCAGCAAGATGCGAAACATAGCCTAAGTCCATCGCTTCTTGAACATTATTCGCGCAAATCATCGTAAAGCCGGTTTGCCTGGCAGCATTGATATCTTGATGATCTCCAAAAATTGATAAAGCGTGGGTTGATAAAGCCCTTGCAGTGACATGGAATACTGCCGGCACTAGATTTCCAACCAATTTATACATTTCAGGAATCATCAGCAGTAAACCTTGAGAAGCCGTATAGGTTGTGGTCAAAGCCCCAGCCTGAAGGGAGCCGTGTAATGCGGCAGAAGCACCAGACTCGGATTGCATCTCGACAACTCTTACCGGTTGATCAAATAAATTCTTTTTGCCATGTGCTGCCCATTCGTCAACTCCCTCGGCCATCGGAGAAGAGGGCGTGATTGGAAAGATGGTTGCGACCTCAGTCAGAGCATAAGATGCTTCTGCTGCGGCCTGGTTTCCGTCCATTGTTTTCATTTTCTTCGCCACACTAAAGAGCCTCCTCTATCAAAACTTTGAAACTAAGTCTGAATTAGTATTCGTCACTGGAAGACTCTCATACATATTTTTTCAATAAATCCGGAAAAAAAACATAAAAAATCCTAGACCTTCTAAATCTAGGATTTTTTATGTCACACCGCTTACAGTTTTAAATATTTCCTACAAACAACTTAGCCACTCGCTTGAGTAACTAGGATACAATATCATTTGCCTAATTTTTAATAACTCGTATGGGATCTGTCGATATCCCGTCTAAGTTGTCATCCCAAAGATATTTTTTCGTTTCAGCGACAATAACTCCACTCAGTAGAATTAGAGCTATCAGATTTGGTAAGGCCATTAGGGCATTCATTGCATCTGCCATATCCCAAACGACGGGTAAAGCCATAATCGAACCAAAGAAAACAACGATGACCCAGACCATACGATAAGGCATAATGGCAACTTTTCCGAACAAGTATTCAATCGCTCGTTCGCCGTAATAGGACCAGCCGAGGATTGTTGAAAAGACAAAGGTTAAGAGACCGAAGGTCAAGACCAAGGGCCCAATCACAGGGATTTGAGCAAACGCTGCTTTAGTCAGTGCGGAGCCTTGTAATCCCTGGGTAGCAGAAGGATTGCTCATGATACTGCTGACTAAGACGATACCGGTCATTGCGCAGACCACTACAGTATCCCAAAAGGTTCCGGTAGCAGAGACGAGAGCCTGTCGGACAGGATTTCTCGTTTGAGCTGCTGCAGCGACGATTGGGGCGGATCCTAAACCAGACTCATTGGAGAACAAACCGCGGGAAATCCCATAACGTGCGGCCATCATAATCGATGCTCCGGCAAATCCGCCGCCCGCAGCTTGAGGAGTAAAGGCCGATTTGAAAATTAGAGCTATGGCAGGGCCTACGTAGGCAGAATTCATGACCAAAATGATGATACAACCCAGGACGTAAACGATAGCCATAAAGGGTACCAGTTTTTCACAGACGTTGGCAATAGATTTTACGCCACCTATAATTACGATTCCGGTAAGGATGGCCATAATAGCCCCGCTGATATAGGGGGAGATGTGAAATGTCTCGTACACCATGCTGGAAACCGAGTTGGCTTGGACTGCGTTGCCAATCCCAAACGCAGCAATTGCCGTAAATATACTGAATAATACCGCAAGCCATTTCTGGCCTAGCCCATTTTCAAGAGCGTACATCGGGCCACCAAGCATTGTCCCATCGGAAGTTTTAACTCGATATTTAACGGCTAGTAAGGCCTCAGAGTACTTAGTTGCAATCCCGAATACCCCTGTCAGCCAGCACCACAGTACAGCGCCGGGACCTCCAAGGGCAACCGCAGTTGCTACTCCAACGATATTTCCTGTCCCAATGGTGGCAGCAAGAGCGGTCGTGAGTGCGCCAAATTGACTCACATCTCCCTCTGCTGATGCGTCTTTGGTCACAGAAAGTTTAATGGCTTTAAAGATATACTTTTGAATGAAGCGAGTCCGATAGGTTAGGAATAAATGTGTACCAAACAGTATAATAAGCATAGGGGCACCCCATAGGTAACCGTTGGCCCAGATGATAACGTTGTGAAATGTTTGCATACGTTCTTTCCACTATCCTTTCTGTCCTCTGCGAATCTCATGGTCGGTAACCCCAAGGGTGGAAAGCCCTACTATAAAGGTAACGGGCTTTCCGACGAGGCATCCAGTATGTGTCGCATATCTTAGGCTAGGATTTCTTCCACGGGTGTATAGGGTAGATTTTGATCATCAGCGACAGCTTTAAAGGTCACTTTTCCATTATACACATTAAGCCCGCGTGCTAAACCAGCATCGTCCTTAAGCGCTTGGCGCCAACCTTGATTGGCAATTTTCAAAGCATAGGGAAGGGTAGCATTTGTTAAAGCAAAGGTAGATGTACGAGACACTGCGCCAGGCATATTTGCCACTGAATAATGTACTACTCCATACTTCATATAGGTCGGATCACTATGAGTTGTAACCCGATCAATGGTCTCAATCGAACCGCCTTGGTCAATCGCAACATCAACAATCACCGAGCCCATTTCCATAGTTTTAACCATTTCTTCGCTCACAAGTTTGGGAGCTTTAGCACCAGGAATAAGTACTGCTCCAATCAAAAGATCAGCTTTTTCAACCCACTTCGCAATATTAAAACTGTTAGACATGACTGTCATGACTCTACCTGCAAAGATATCATCCAGATAAGCAAGACGGTCACCAGAGTTATCAAGAATCGTAACTCGAGCACCCATCCCAACGGCCATTTTAGCTGCATTGGTGCCGACAATACCTCCACCAATAATGACGACTTGTGCTGATTCTACGCCCGGTACGCCACCTAAGAGAATACCCTTGCCACTCCATGGTTTTTCAAGCATTTGTGCACCAATTTGCACTGCCATACGTCCGGCCACTTCGCTCATCGGGGATAAAAGAGGCAAGGTATTATTTCGTCCGACAATGGTTTCGTAAGCAATACCTATGACCTTTTTCTCAAGCAATGCCTTAGTAAGCGCAGGCTCCGGTGCTAAGTGCAAGTAGGTGAATAAGATTTGCCCTTCGTGGAATAAATCATATTCCGCAGCTAATGGTTCTTTAACTTTAATAATCATTTCCGAACGATCAAATAAGGCTTTCTTGTCGGCAATGATGGTTGCGCCAATATTAGCATAACTTTCATCGGAGAAACCGCTTCCTAAACCGGCACTTTGCTCGACTAATACGGTATGACCTGCCCGGCACAAATCTTTAGCGCCTGCAGGAGTTAGACCTACTCGGTTTTCATTGTTTTTAATTTCCTTTACTACACCTATAATCACGATTAATCCCCCTACTTTTATTGCATCTATTGTGTGATGCTAATCCAGCTTTTATTCTGTTCAACTAATATTGCAATAAGTATGCCAATTCCGAAGTGCCCACTTTATCTGAATAATCTTAATTTACCTATTGATTATGGAAACTTATGTTTCCATAATCAATTCCACTGTCACGAAAAGTTTCCAGATAAAACAGACGTAGCACCCCCAAAGTAGGGTGCTACGTCTGTTTTCGAAATTTCTATAAAGTGAGTTCTTTATTGTATTGGCAACTCATATTTGCGCATTTTTTTTAACACTGCGGTATGAGACAATCCGAGTACCGCGCCCATACGCCTAGAAGATCGGAAACGCTGAGAGGTTTGCTGTAGAATAACCCGTTCTACTTCCCCCAGACGTTCTTCCAAGGTCTGATAGGATTCAAACTGAACTAAGGTGGGTACTTCAGTTGACCCAGATAACCGACCTAAAAATATATGCTCTGGCTTTACTTCTACGCCGTCAACTAGATTGACGGCTCGTTCAATGATGTTTTTTAGTTCGCGCACATTACCTGGCCAATTATAGCCCTCTAAGCGTTGTAATGCCGAGGGAGAAAACCCCTTAACCGAACGCCGTAATTTGTCGGCAAAACGTTTCAAAAAAATGTTCACTGAGCAGTCGGATATCTTCAAATCGTTCTCTCAGAGGGGGAATTACCAAGGGAATAACGTTCAATCGATAAAATAAATCTTCCCTAAACGTCTTATCGGCCACCATATCTTCCAAATTACGGTTAGTAGCAGCAATAATCCGCACATCAATAGCTACTTCCTTAGTGCTACCCACCCGCCGTACGCGTTTCTCTTGCAGCACACGCAGCAACTTCACTTGTAAATGAGCGGAAACGTCTCCAACCTCATCAAGAAATAAGGTTCCGCCATTGGCAAGTTCAAATAGCCCCGGCTTGCCTCCTTTGACCGCACCAGTAAAAGCGCCTTCGGTATATCCAAACAGTTCACTTTCTAGTAACGTATCCGGAATGGCCGCACAGTTAATTGGTACAAAGGCAGCATTAGCCCTCGCAGAAGCGCTATGCAGAGCCCTGGCAAATAATTCCTTGCCTGTTCCTGTTTCGCCATTAATGAGGATCGTCGAATCACTGGTTGCATAACGGCGAGCTTGCCCTAGCACTTCTTCCATGACTGGACTGACATAAGGAATATCGGCAAAAGTCATAGGTAAAGAAGTTGTCATACTACGCATCAAATTCCTTACATCGCGGGTATCCCGAATGACCGCAATCACACCAACCACATCACCACAATTACTCCTAAGCGGTATGGTATTGACGACACAATAACCTAGATCTGAGGCAATGAATACTTCCCGATTGTTATGCTGACAACCAGTTTGCAGTGTTTCTTGGATCAGTAAATTTTTAAAGAGCGTAGGTCCTAAAGGTTGTCCTTGGACCTGCTGAGCTGACAACTTAAGCATACGAATAGCAGCAGGATTACATTGGGTAATAATACTACCCTGATTAACGACTAAAATGCCGTCGTGGACAGAATTTAGGATGGCATCGAGTTGTTCTGCTCGTCCCTTTGATGGCATAAAGGGAATTTCCACTATTTCTTGTACGCCACTTATGCCACTCAGTTCTTTAATAATCTCAATGCGATGGTCGCCGATAACATTCTGGCACTCCAAAAATACGGTGCCCTCTTCTACTTCCATTGCACTAATATTAGTCTCACGCTTCGCTAAAATCAACGTAATATCATGGACAATGCCGACACGATCGATATATGGTATCCGCAAGCGCAAGTACAATATTTGCACTCTCCCCTCTACATCTTAGCTAAGGCGATTTAGGATTTACCCAATGATACCACATTATTCGATAATTCATCTCGTTAAAGGCCTAGAATTCTACCCCACACTCTTCCATAACCATTTCTGATAAACGCTTTTAACAGCAAACTCACGTAAAATATTTAATAAGGCGGATGAAAATCATCCGCCTTTTACTGTCTTTACTGTCTCTTAACCTTACAATTCTTATCCTAACTATTCAAGGCTGATACAGTGTGCTGGGCAAGCTTCGGCTGCTTCTCTAGCCGTTTCCTCGCACTCACTGGGCACCGGGTTTGTATAAGCCACTGCTAACCCGTCGGCCTCCATCTTAAATACCTCAGGACAAAATTCAGGACATGATTCACACCCGATGCACTCACCTTTGTCTACTTCAGCAATCATAATGTATCCTCCTTTAAAATAATTCTCTTTTTCATAAGCCATCTTTTCCCACTAAGTCTATCATAAGATACTTTACTTGGAAAGTATCTCCTGTCAAGGAAGCTATCGTCGTCGTTTCTTTAACTCTAGCGATAATTTCCACAAAGAATATATGATAATCCCAGAATACAGCAATAAACTGATCTGTACAGAAGCCCAAGTATAACTTCCAAGCTTTACATCTACAAGTGCGCTGACTAACCCAGCAGCCATGCCCACAAGAATAGTAAGCCACATTTGAATTATGACATCCTTTTTCTTCCGTTGAGAGAAGAGATAAAGATAAAGTCCTGCGGAAATAAGAAGAACGCTTCTTGAAACCATTAAGAGTAAAGTCATTTTAGTTTTCCCTCATTTACGGTGAATTCAGCAACCTTGCCGTATATAGAGTATAACAAAACTTATTGGTTCTCACCACGTCAAACCTAAAATCTTTTCAACAAATACCTTGGCGATATCTGGATCAAACTGTATGCCTGCGTTTTTCTTTAGTTCCGCAACAGCTTGTTCTTCACTTAATGCCTTTCGGTATGGCCGCTCACAGGTCATAGCATCGTAAGCATCAGCAAGGGTAATAATCCTTGCTTTCCAATGAATTGCCTCACCTTTTAATCCTTTTGGATAACCCATACCATCCCATCTTTCGTGGTGAGCAAGGACATATTCTGAAATATTATAATACTCGCTGGAAGTACCTAGCAACCGATACCCTGTTTCTGGATGGTGTTGTATTTGTGCCCATTCGGCCTCAGATAATTTGCCTGGCTTGTTTAATATTACTTCATCGATGGCAATCTTTCCTATATCATGTAATTCTCCCGCAATCTTTAGCTCTTTAATTTCATCATCATTTAAGTGATAGGCTTTTCCAATATCTTCACAAATAAGACTTACTCTTTTGGAATGAGCCTCTTCCCGAGGACTCTTAAGATGAAGTGTGTTGAGGATTGATGTAATGACAGCACTTCGCTTGCTGGAACTATCAAAAATTTTCTTCTGATACATAAGATCTTCTGCATTTTTCAGGACCTCCTGGGCACATTGGTTCTCCCTAATTTTTGTATCACATCCAAATGAAACGGATATATCAATATCCATTATCTTTTTCTGTTCAATCTTCTCCTTTAGCCGCTTAACCAACTCCTTAACAAAAGCCGCTTCGGTTTTAGGCAGTAATATAACGAATTCGTCTCCGCCAGTCCTTGATATGATATCATCAGCGCGACAGATCGTTTTAAATACATCCGAAACCTGCTTAATAAGTTGATCCCCAACTTGATGACCAAAGGCATCATTGATGGTTTTTAGACCATTTACATCGGCAAACACAAAAGACAATGGTAGATTTCTTCTCGTATCTAACCGTTTTAATTCTTCTTCAAAAAATCTTCGATTATATAAGCCCGTCAATTGATCATGGTAGCTTAAATACTCAATTTGCCTTCGTTTTTCTTTTTTATCACTGAAATCCCGAAATACTAACACTACACCTATTACTTTGCCAAAAGCATCTTTAATTGGTGCTGCTGTATCCTCAATAGCTCTTTCTGTTCCGTCTCTTGAAATTAAAATTGTATGATTGGCTAACTCAATAATCTCTTCGGTTTCAAATACTTTCTGTACTGGACTTTCTATTTTCTCTCTTGAGTACTCATTAATAATATTGAAAACTGTTTCAAATGATTTTCCATTACCTTCTTCCGTACTCCAGCCAGTTAACCATTGGGCAACCGGATTCATAAAGTCTACAATGCCATTTCTATCAACAGCTATTACTCCATCACCTACAGATGTTAAGGTTGCATAGAGTTTTTCTTCGTTTTCTCTTACTTTGTATTGTTCAGTTTCAATTCGTCTAAGCATATGATTGACGGAATTTCTTAAAAATGAAAATTCGTCATTTCCATTGATCTCTAATTTTAGAATTTCGTTTTTTGTTAAGTCTAACCCTTTGACCTCATTAATTAATTTAATAAACGGTCGCGATATGTATTTCCCCAATAAGTAAAAGATTATCAATAAAATAACGACCATAATAATTGAGTAAAACAACATAAAGTTGTATACCTGATTCATCCCACCTATAAATAGATTTCTAGTCTTTGTTAAAGTCATCAGAATAGAAGACCCTTCGTAAGCAGTATTTGGGATAATAAATTCTGCTTGCACAGTGTCTTTCCCCTTATTTAAAGTCACTGCATCATTATCGACATTATCTATGGTCGATAGCTTGATCTTGCTATCTGTTATTTCGTTTAAATTTTTAATCATAGATTCATCAATAAGCCTACCCATAACCATTCTGCCGTTTGAATTTTTTTCTTTACTAGAATCGGTTATTTCAGAGGTAGCAATAAAATAAAATTGATTCTCTAATTTAATGATTTTTGAAACATCTTCTTTAGGATTTGAATTCCTCATCAATTTTTCAATATCTTCAGGAAGATTTTTAGGAAATGCTGTGAATTGTTTCTTAATATCATCATAATATTGTTGATACCAAATTGAATTATCCTCTTTAACAAAGAAAATAAAGTTTACTTCAATATTTGAGAAAGTATCTTCTATTAAATTACTAGCAGTGTACTGCTGTGTATTGATGTCGTTAATGAAATTATAAGAGTCATCCCAATGACTATAATCATTAACAGTCCCCTGATACTTCATTGTTTTTTCATAAAAAAAAGATTCCGCACTTTTATTACTTGAATTGATTTGAGCGTCTTCTTGGTTTTCTAGGTAATTTGAAAAGAATCTCGAAAATACAACATTACTCAATAAAATAAAAGCAAATGTTATCACTATTGAAATAATTGTTATTTTATTTCTCACGCTTATACTATCATCTTCTTTCCAAATTAATATAATTTTTATCCGTATCAACGATGAGGATTCTTTTCAATTTGTTCTTTCTTTATATTAACATAAATTTTCGGTTAAAATGTCGCAAGTTCAAAAATTATGGAGAAAATTTAGACGGAATACCCATTTATAGAAGTGCGTGCGTGTTATAAACGTGAATCAAAGGAGCTCTTGCTCTTACTTGCGAAAGCATTTGAACCGTTATAATATATAGCTGTTGGAATACAAGGAGGTTGAGTTTATGTCCCATTTACTGAAACCATTGCAAGCAGGCCCATTAACACTAGCAAACCGTTTGGTAATGCCACCGATGGCTACCGCGAAAGCAGAGCCCGACGGAAAAGTAAACCAATCTATTCTAGACTACTATGCCGAAAAATCCGAAGGCGGCAATCTCTCTCTGATCATCATAGAACATAGTTTTATCCAGTTAGATGGGAAAGCAAGTGACCTACAGCTTTCCGTTTCTGACGATAGCATGGTTGAAGGGCTAAAGAAATTAGCTGAGGTCATTCACCGTAATGGATCAAAGGCCATGATGCAAATAAATCACGCTGGAAGCAATACCACTCCAGAAATTACAGGAACTACTCCGGTAGCACCTTCAGCTGTATCGCACCCACGTAGAGGAAGTATGCCTAAGGAACTTACCCATGAGGAAATTACGAATATTATCAAGGCCTTTCAAAATGCAGCTCGACGTACTAAAGAAGCTGGCTTTGATGGTGTAGAAATCCATTCCGCCCATGGTTACCTTCTCAATCAATTTTTCTCTCCCCTAACCAATAAACGCACGGACGAATATGGTGGAAATGTCCATAATCGTATTCGCCTTCACCTCCAAGTCATAGAAGCCATACGCGCCGCCGTCGGTGACAATTTCCCCATTCTTTTACGATTAGGTGCGTCAGATTTTCGAGAAGGCGGAATTACTATTGATGACAGTCAAATTGCCGCCCAAGCATTTGAAAAGGCTGGTGTAAACATTCTTGACATTTCCGGCGGTTTCTCAGGATATATGGTACCTGGCCTAAGCGGCCAAGGTTTTTTTGCACCGCTCAGCGAAGCTATCAAAAAAGTAGTCTCCATTCCAGTCATTCTCACGGGTGGAATTACCGAAGTGCAAGCAGCTGAACAATTGCTAACTGAAGGGAAAGCAGATCTCATTGGTGTAGGCAGAGCGATCCTTAGTGATTCAAAATGGGCAGAAAAGGCTATCAATAGCCTCCGTTAAACAAAGTGAAACAGGGGTCAGGTAAGTGAAACGGGGGGACAGGTACACTGTTTTAGATTTATCTAAAACAGTGTACCTGTCCCCCCGTTTCACCTGCCCCCGTTTCACTTTGAGGTGCTAAAAAGACGCCGGGGTCATCGCCCAGATCCCAATGGCAACCTGATCTCCATGATTAAAAAAGCGATGGGGAATTGTGCTATCTAAGTAAATACTATCCCCTTCTCTCAACAGATATTCCTTGTCTCCTGCTACAACCGTCATTTCCCCATGCACAACAACTCCACATTCTTCCCCTTTGTGGGCCACTAAATCTCTATGAGTCCAAGTCCCTGGTTCCAAGACAATGGAAAGAAACTCTAACTTAGTGTGATTATTCACCGGCGAAAGAAGACGATAGGTCACATTGGATTTAGGTAATATCAAAACTTTTTGTTCTTCACGTCGAATCACTGTAACCCGCTCATTTGAACTTTCTTCAAATAATTCGATCAGGGATATTCCTAAAGCGTGAGTAATTTTCCAAAGTGAATCTAAGGAAGGCGTGGAAAGTCCACGCTCTATCTGACTAATTAAACTGGGGCTTAAGTTACATTGGTTAGCCAAAGCCTCAACAGTCAGCTCTTTTTCATGACGATAATAGCGGATTTTTTTCCCTATATCTTTGAGGGGAATTCCTTCAGGCAACCTTGATAAATCATTCATAGTTCTCTACACTCCCGGAAGATAGTCCTTCAAGAGGTTATCATCTAAGTATATTTTGGGTTCTCGAATCACAAAATCCACATGATAAATGGACTTTGTTAATCCCAGACTGTAACTATCCCCAATGGCAAAATGGACACTGCCACCTTCTTTTTCATCGGTCGAAATATTGTTGTAGGGTTTATTGATGGTTGGATTCATCCCAATAGCAAATTCACCAATAGTACGGACCCCACCGGCGTAAAGTCTAATCCAGTCCATAAATTCGGAACTTCCAGCAATTAACGACCCCGCCTCAAACTCTAACTTCAGCGGTTCGCTTGGTAACCAAAGCCGTGATACAGTACCATCGACAACAATTTGCCCTGAAAAGGTCTCTTCAATTGGACAGGTATAGATTTCTCCATCCGGAAGTTGAGCTAATTTGCCTTGCTCACAATACCCGTCAGCTATAATCCAGCGCCGTCCTTCAATTGAAAAACTAATATCCGTTCCCAATTCCGAAGTAATCTTCACCGTTTTACCTGTAGATAGTTTCACCTTTAGGGACTCTATCGCACTAGAAATGACCGGATACTGCAAGTCTCCCCAGAAGTCATCTTCCAGGTACCGTTCATCCCAATTCCAAAGCGCCAGAACAAGTTTGCCCTGAGCAAATAACTCTTGTCGCAATTCCTTTAAGTAAAGAGAATTTTCTAGAGTGGGACTATATAATTCAAGGATATGGGTAGCTTGACACACCTCTGGAGAGGAGGCTAAGTCTATTACTGAAACATTCAAGGGAACAAACCGGATTGGACATCTGATGTTAAGTATTTCTGTAAGTTTGTATCCAAATGATAGATTATCGGTAAGTAGCAACAGACTTTCTATGGGTTGATTTTTAGCTAGTGATTCCAAGATACGTTGTCCAACTTTTGGCAACCTATACATCCCCTTTATTCTTATCTTCCTGACTCACTCCTTGACACGAAACCCAGTGACCCTCGTTAATAAGTTGTAATTCGGGATCTACTTCTCGACACAGATCCTTAGCATGGCTGCAACGAGAATGAAAACTACATCCTGAGGGAGACGTCAACGGAGTCGGTATTTCGCCCTCTATTTCAACGAGAAGGGGTTTTTCCGGATTGATATTGGGGATAGATTGCAGAAGAACTTTCGTATAAGGATGGAGAGGGTTACTAAATAATTCATCAGCGTCAGCCAACTCAATAATTCTGCCAAAATACATAACCGCAACTTTATTGCTTAAATGCCTTACAACTGCCAAATTGTGTGAAATGAATAAATACGCTAGATTTAGATCTCTTTGCAATTCTTTAAGCAGATTGAGGATCTGGGCCTGAACTGATACATCTAAGGCTGAAGTGGGTTCATCCAGAACGATAAGTTTCGGATTTAAAGAGATCGCCCGGGCAATAGCCACACGCTGTCGTTGACCTCCACTCAGTTCATGGGGAAACCTGTCCAGGTATTCCTCCCCTAATCCTACTTTATCAAGAAGTTGCCTTACTCGATCCTTTCTCTTTTGTTTATCCCGCCAACCGTTTAACCGTAAAGGTTCCTCGACAATCTGTTCGATTTTAAATCTTGGGTTCAGCGAAGATTGTGGATCCTGAAAGACAATTTGAATCTGTGATTTTAAAGCTCGCCGCTGGCTTTGTTAACATTTGCTAAGCTTATCTATCCACCTAGCTAATAGAAATCACCCTAAAATTCAATACGGCTAATCTTTATTTAATGAAAGTGAAGAAAATTCTCAGACTTAAGCCTCTCAGAGTCCTTCAGTCTCAAAGTTAATCTCTTTAGTAAAATGGGACTCAAGAAAAAAACTGTGAAGTTTAATTCCTGAGCCCCATTGCTCTTTCAATTGCTAAAATTATGCAACTTTATTGTATTCGTGGCTTGTACGAGTGTCAATAGGTAAAAAGAAGTATACAATATACCCTAATTTCCCTCGCTTAATCAAATAAATGACAGGCAACCCAATGGTCTGGAGAAATCTCTTTCAGTACCGGTGAATTTAATTTGCAATGGTCAAGCTCCTTAAAACAGCGAGAACAGAAGCGGCAACCGGCGGGCGGGTTAATCGGACTGGGCACGTCACCCTTTAAAATAATGCGTTCTTTTTTCTTCTCCGGATTGATGATTGGAATTGCGGATAGCAAAGCCTGGGTGTAAGGGTGCAGTGGGTTGGCGTAAAGCTCTCTTTTCGGTGCTATTTCCATCAGCTTGCCTAGATACATTACACCCACCCGGTCGCTGATATGTTTGACCACGTTTAGACCATGGGCGATAAACAGGTAGGTCAACCCAAACTCCGCCTTTAAATCATCCAGCAGATTTAACACTTGGGCTTGAATGGAAACATCCAGGGCGGAAACCGGTTCATCACAGACGATTAGCTTGGGCTCCACCGCGAGTGCACGGGCAATGCCCACGCGCTGCCTCTGACCGCCGGAAAACTCATGCGGATAACGGTTGCGCTGGTGCCTTGCCAGACCCACACAGTTTAAAAGATAGATGACACGCTCTTCTACTTCACTCGTTGGCAGCAGGTGATTGATGATGATCGGTTCAGCGATAATATCCCCAATCGTCATTCTGGGGTTTAAAGAAGCGAAAGGATCTTGAAAAATCATCTGGATATCTTTGCAATAAGAACGGCGCTGCTTTTCATTCAGCCCAGTCAGTTCCTTGCCCTCAAAAATTATTTTCCCGTTCGACGGGCTGTAAAGATTGACCAGTATTTTGCCTAAAGTTGTTTTCCCGCAGCCGGATTCGCCGACCAGGCCAAAAGCCTCCCCTTTGTCAATGGTAAAGGATACCTCATCAACTGCTTTTAAAACGGAAACCGGCTTACCGAACCAATCGGTCTCAATCGTAAAATGTTTGGAAAGGTCTTGAACTTTCATCAATACTTCATTCATTTAGCGCTCAATTCCCCTTCCTTGGCTTTGTCATATAAAAAGCAACGCACCTTATGCCCATTAATCTCCTGTAGCTCGGGCATTTCTTGGGTACAGCGTTCCATGCAACTGTCGCAGCGGTCGGAAAAGTAACAGCCTGGTGGCATATTCAGAGGGTTGGGTACCATACCCTTGATCATATACAAACGTTGATCACTCTCATCATCGATTTGAGGAATGGATTGCAGCAAACCCACTGTATACGGATGCAGGGGCTGAGAAAACAGGCTCTTCACATCGGCCTCCTCCACAATTTTACCGCAGTACATCACGATCACGCGGTCGGCCGCTTCGGAAACAACGCCTAAATCATGGGTGATAAGCAAAACAGCCATATGAAACTTTTCTCTCATTTGATAAAGTAGCTCCAGAATTTGAGCCTGAATTGTTACATCAAGAGCCGTAGTGGGTTCATCGGCAATCAACAGCTCGGGCTCGCAGGAAAGTGCCATGGCAGTCATAACTCTCTGGCGCATGCCGCCGCTCATCTGGTGGGGATAGTCGTTAGCGCGTTCGGCCGGGGAAGGTATGCCAACCGTATCCAACATTTCAATCGTGCGTGCCAGTGCTTCTTTCTTGGAAATCTTCATATGCGTCATGATGTTTTCCATGATCTGATCTTTGATGCGCCAAACAGGATTTAAAGAAGTCATCGGTTCTTGGAAAATCATGGAAATCTGGTTGCCGCGGATTTTTTGCAATTCCTTTTGGCTCATCTTGTTCAAATCCTGGGATTTAAAGGAGATTTCTCCGCCGGCAATCCTGCCCGGTTTCTGTAAAAGTCCCATAATGGAAAGGGATGTTACACTTTTTCCGGAGCCGGATTCGCCAACAATGGCCAGAATCTCGCCCTTATCTATGGTAAAACTGATATCATCGACTGCCCTTACAGTGCCACGTTTCAGTTTGAATTCCGTTCGTAAATTCTTGACTTCCAGTAACATCCTATTCACCGCCCTTATTTTATTCTGGATTTCGGATCGAGTGCATCTCGAAGCCCGTCTCCAAGCAGGTTAAAAGCCAGTACAATAATGGTGATGGCAATGCCGGGAAAAATCAGCGTGTAGGGAGCGGTGAAAATAAAGCCCCTTGCCCTGCCCAGCATATCGCCCCACTCGGCATATGGCGGTTGAACACCTAAACCCAAGAAACCGAGTGCCGCAGTATCTAACACAGCAGTGGAAATACCCAGAGTGGCCCGGACGACAATCAGCGATATGATATTCGGCAAAATATGCTTAAAAATAATGCGACTGTCCTTGTTGCCGATGACCTTCGCTGCCTGAACGTAGTCATTTTCTTTGACGGAAAGAATACTGCCGCGCACAATGCGGGCATACTCCGGAATGGACACCAGACCAATAGCGATAACCGCTTTATCTAAGCCCTTGCCCAGTGCTGCCATAAAAGCAATGGCGAGCAAAATAGACGGAATGGACAACATCACATCCATGACCCGCATAATGAAAGCATCTGTCTTACCGCCGCGGTACCCCGCAATGGCGCCTAACATAACGCCAATGGAAAGCGAGATCGCAACGGCCGCAACTCCCACAAACAAGGAAATCTTCGTGCCGTCAAGGATTCTGCTTAACATGTCCCTGCCCAATTGATCCGTTCCAAACCAGTGCTCAGCATTTGGCCAGATAAAGCTTTTGGTCATGTCGGAATAATTGGGATCATAAGGCAAAATCTGTTTTCCCAGCAGTTCGCTCCCCCATACGGCTAGAGCAATCAGTGCCAGCAACGCGATGATAAACAGGCCAACGACAGCAGCCTTGTTCTGCTTGAGCGTTTCCCACATTTCTTTTAGCTGCGATTCCGGTTTTTCCACATATTCTGCAGCCTGTATCAGATTCTCATCTGAGTTCGAACTAACATCTTTTACCATACAAGCTACCCCTCTTTTTTAGAATATTTAATACGTGGATCAAGGAATGCATAGATCACATCAACCAATAAATTCACAAGTACGAAAACAAAAGCGATGAGCAATACAACACCCTGCACCACAGGAAAGTCCGATTTTAGAATACAGGCCACAGTATAAGAACCGATCCCCGGCCAAGAGAACACTGTTTCCGTCAGCACTGCACCGCCGAGAAGGCTGCCAAGCTGTAGCCCAATAACCGTGACAATGGGAATCAATCCGTTTCGAAGGGCATGCTTGCGAATCACCCTACCTTCTGAAACCCCTTTAGCTCTAGCAGTGCGGATATAATCTTGCTGTAAAGTTTCCAGCATACTGGAACGGGTCATCCTGGCAATGATGGCCATAGAATACATCGCAAGTGCAGACGCTGGAAGCACTAAATGCCGCAAGGCATCTCCAAAGGCATCCATATTACCTGCAATCAAGCTATCAATTAAATAAAAACCGGTAACACTCCCGGGCTGTAACATCGGGTTTATTCTACCGCTGGAGGGAAGCCAATGTAACGTACCTGAAAAGAAAATAATCAGTAAAATACCAAGCCAGAATATCGGCATAGAAACGCCGACCAGGGCTAGCAACATACCGGCATTATCGAAAATCGAGTTCTTTTTAACTGCGGAAACAACGCCGATCAGGATACCGAAAATTGAAGCAAGCATAATAGCAACTACAGCCAGCTCAATCGTAGCTGGAAAGCGAGAAAAAATCTCTTTGAGGACGGGCATCTTAGTATAGAAGGAGGTACCCAGATCACCGGTTAGGGCACCTGTAATAAAATGATAATATTGAAGGAAAATCGGGTCATTCAATCCGTTTGCCTGTCGCCACACTTCAACAGCTGTCTGCGTTGCGTGCTGGCCCAAAACAATCGGAGCAGGATCCGGTGAAAACACGCGCATGATGAGAAACACAATAATAGAAACCCCAATCAATACGGGAATTAACATCAAGATTCGTTTAAAGATATATTTGAGCATCTGCAACAACCTTTCAGCAAAAAACAAAACCGGGAACCGGTTTAAAACCGGTTCTCGGCAGCCTAATTTTAATAAGCAACACAGGGGTCTTACTGTTTTGAAACCCCAGCCAATGGAGTGATACCAGTCATATGGAAGTAGAAATTATGAATATTCGGTTTATAGGCGCAAAGTGTTTGAGCGTGGGAAATCGGGAGCCATGCAGCGTCGGCAGCGGCAATTTTTTCCAGCTGGGTGTAAATTGCATTGCGCGCTGGGCCTGCAGGAGTTTCCACACCCTTGGCGATTAACTTGTTGAATTCAGCATTTTTGTAAAGTGCAATGTTCATGGATGGGTCTTCGTGAGCTAACAGATACATAAAGTTATCCGGATCTCCGTTATCCCCAATCCAGCCATAGAAAGCGATATCATAATCCCCTGCTTTTAATTTTTGCTTATAAGTGGTCCAGTCAAAAGCGTCTATTTTGACGGTAACGCCGACTTTGGAAAGATAGCCTTGAATGGCTTCGGCGAGCGCTTGCCCATTGGCGGAATTATACGGTCTTGGGTTGGTATACGTGATCATGTGTACGGAAGTCAATCCTGATGCTTTGATTGCCGCTGCGGCAGCCTCTGCATTATAGGAAACTTGAGTCACACTCTTGTCATAACCTTCCATAAAGGTCGGCAGAATAGAAGTTGCAGTCTCGGAATAACCTTGATACAGGCTCTTAACCAGTTCCGGAACATTGATAGCTTGAGAAATAGCGGTCCGGAGCTTAGCATCATTAAAAGGTTTTCTGGAAGTGTTGTAAGCCATATAATTGATATTCATACCAGGAGCTTGGAAAATTTTGTTGCCTGCATCAGTGATCTGCTTGACCACTGTCGCATCAATACCATCAATCATATCAGCCTCGCCATTATTCAAGGCAACCACGCGTGCGGAGTTGTCTTTAATAAATTTGAAGATAACATTCTTGGCAATGGCCTTGGTACCCCAGTATTCATCATTACGGACTAAAACAATATTTTCGTCCTTCGCCCATTTTACAAACTTGTACGGTCCGGTACCTACGGGTACCTGGTTCACATTGTTTTTATTGTCCTTTAAAGCCTTAGGGCTAACAATCGGCGCACTCATGACCATGGCCAGATTGCTGAGGAAAGGCGTGCTAGGAGCTGTCAAATTAACTTTAACAGTCTTCTTATCCACGACCTGAACATCTTTTACGGAGCCATAAACGAACGATGCGTAAGCCATATCAGCCGTCACCTGTGGGGGCAACTGGCGGTCGATGTTAAACTTCACAGCTTCGGCATCAAAATCGGTGCCGTCATGGAACTTTACACCCTCTTGCAGATGAAAAGTATAAGTAAGACCGTCTGCGCTAACTTCCCAACTTTTGGCTAGTGAGGGCTCCACCTTTGTTGAATCCTTGTTATACTTTAAAAGTCCATCATAAATATTGATCATGACCTTAGCCGACTCACCGTCGTCAACTAGGGCTGGATCAAGTCCTCTTGGCTCAGCACCCTGGGCATAGATTAGGGTATCACTTGCCTTTGGCGCCGCGCTGGTGCTGCTTTCTTCTTTCTTAGGCGAGCAAGCTGTCAAGGTAACACCTACGAGAGCTACTGCCAAAGCAAGAGCAACAATCCTTCTGATTTTTTTCATTTTTTCCTCCCCTTCTTTGTCTCTGATCTAGAAGCACAAAAAGCTCCCAAATGTCCACTATTTTTATAGTATCATTCCAAAATTGTATGTGCAATACCTCATTTGCTAATAGAAGTATAAATTTAAAATAAATTGAGTAACAATTGAAATAAATTACAATCAACTATATGATAAGTTAAGCGTCAAGATATGGCACTTTATACAACGCAATCAATCGTATATAATGCTGATATTATAATTCGTGAATTTTTTCATCTAAAGCCGAACATCGAGAACATGGAACACCCACCTATAGCGGTGGAGTCCTAAACGTGGATTAAAAAGCTTATTGTAGAAAAGTTAGTGTTTATCAATCAGTGTACTAAAGGAGAGGGGTAAACCATTGGGCTATACATCCACTGCAAAGAAATCAACAGCTCCTTCAGGAGGCTGGTCCGACCTTTGGAAACAAGAAGATTATTGGGCTATGTGGCTAGGTCTAACGATTGTACTGTTAGCCATTGTGTTTTGGAGTATCGGAAATAACTTCATGAATTGGATTGTGCTTAAGGTACCAAACTATAGCGACTACAGAACGGCAATCAATTATATTAGTAGCCATAAGAACGCTCTCTTGGCACTCTTTTTATTTTTGTTGAGTTTATTTTCAATTGCGATTAAAATCCTAACCGGCGAAGTAAAACGATTTGTAGTCGGATTTACGTTTCTTTTTTTACTGAGTGTTCTAGTTTCGGCATGGGGTTCTTGGGATGTCATGAAACGTTATAACATTGAAACTCCGCTTTTAGCACTCGTAGTAGGACTTGTAATCAGTAACTTCTTAAAGATTCCGTATTGGCTAAGTGCCGCACTCCAAACCCAATTTTACGTAAAGCTTGGTATTGTGTTAATGGGGGCTTCCCTACCCTTTACTTTAATTATCCAGGCCGGTTCCACTGCTTTTGCTCAAGCAACCATTATTGCATTAGCAACCTTCCTCACCATTTACTGGACCGGGACACGAGTTTTAGCACTTGATAAGCGATTTGCTGCTACACTGGCAGCAGGTGGTTCGATCTGCGGAGTTTCTGCTTCTATTGCCATTGGTGGTACTGTGAAAGCAGAGAAGCAGCACGTATCAATTGCAATTTCTCTGGTTATTCTTTATTCCATCCTCATGATTTTCATCCTCCCTCTAGCGATAAAGGGATTGCATATTTTACCCGGTCCAGCTGGTGCCTGGATTGGCACAGCAGAATTTGCTGATGCCCCTGGAATGGCTGCAGCTGCAGCGATCAATGAACAAGCCATTAAAACGTTTACCCTCATGAAAGTAGTAGGTCGTGACATGTTCATTGGGATCTGGTGTTTTATGATGGCTCTTACTTCGATCACTAGATGGGACAAACGATATGCCAATACTAAACCAAATGCTCTTGATATCTGGATTCGCTTTCCCAAATTCGTTTTAGGGTTCATGGTAGCCTCTATTATCATCACAATCTTAGCTGCTTCTGCTAATGTAGTGACTTCCAAAGCGATTGATAATAACATTATTAACCCAATTATCGAATTAAGAAATTGGACCTTTATTCTAACCTTTCTCTCAATCGGCCTATCCAGTCGCTTGAAGGAACTTGCTTCAGTAGGTTGGAAGCCGTTTGCAGCTTTTAGTGCGGGTGTATTGGTAAATATTCCACTTGGATATCTGTTATCCGTCGTAATTATGGGTAACTATTGGATTACAATCAAGTAAGCTTCTTAAACCAGAAAGGCCTCAATCAACTCGACGACCTCGTACAACTAACGGTGAAAATTTTATAGAATAAGGAGAAAAAATGCATGCGCCCAGATAATGAAACTTGTGTACAAAGAGCTCGGTTTTTTTCTATTTTTTGAG
>NZ_JYNH01000079.1 GCF_000960765.1 Desulfosporosinus sp. I2
GCGAACGGTTACTGCGTCCGCTGCTTTCTCAATTTGCCCATCGATTGACACGTAGGGGCTCAAAGGGACAGCACGAGCGAACAATTGCCAAGCTAAGTGCTGCAGGAATATTAGGACAGTGGGAAGCTGGAGAGTGGAAAGGGTTACAATATTCAGGGGGTATGTTACTGTCACTACTTCTATTGGGGATATTTTCGCTATTATCCTCCCCACTATTAACCCGCTTGGAAATGGCAGTGATCGGCTTTTTAATTGGATACTTACTTCCGGATTCTTGGTTAAAGGTAAAAGGCAAACAACGACTAAAGGAAATTGAAAAGACCTTACCCGATGTACTCGATCTACTCACCGTTAGTGTTGAAGCTGGACTTGGGTTTGATGCTGCCTTACTTAAAGTTGTCGAGAAACAAAAAGGAGCTCTTGCGGAAGAATTTCTGAGAGTTCTTCAGGAAATCAAGATGGGTCGTCCGCGTCGAGAAGCTTTAAGGGATCTGGCAAAGCGTAATAAGCTTGCTGAAAACCTGGGTATTGTAGTTGCCTCTCTCGTTCAAGCGGATCAACTGGGGATATCAATTGGTGGTGTCTTGAGAAACCAAGCACAACAAATTAGACAGAAACATCGGCAATGTGCCGAAGAAAAGGCCCAAAAAGCACCCATAAAGATGATGATACCGTTAGTGTTTTTCGTCTTTCCAACTATATTTATTGTGGTTCTCGGACCTGCGATCATTCAAATTATTGAAATATTTAAACAACAGTGATTTAGGAACATCAGCAAGTAGAGAAAGGAAAATGCTATGAAATTAGGATATTTGCAAAACTTACGTACGGGGCGGATTGTTGGAGAATGTGTCTGTAAAGCAGATTCCTTTTGGCTTCGTTTTCAGGGCTTACTTGGACGAACAAGTTTGGCTCCAGGAGAAGGGCTTTGGCTTATACCATGTCAGCAGGTTCATATGTTAGGTATGCACTTTGCAGTTTCTGTTTGGTTTTTGGATAACCAAGGACAAGTATGTGAACTTATAGATGAACTATTGCCCTGGAAAATTTCGCCTTATATTCGAGAAGCTCAAAGTGTTATTGAGTTTCCGGTAGGGTGGGGTAACGTGACAAATACGCTGCTTGGGGATAAACTAGACTGGCAAGAGAGTTGTTCCGAAGGATAACTTGCCCTCGTCAATTTAGGAAGAGGTCTCATAGAACGTTAAAAATGCTTTAGCAATGGCCAAATGATCCTTGACTCCTCCGAGCTCGCGAACAGAATGCATGGCTAAGACAGGATTTCCGACATCTATAGATTGAATATCAAGGTGCGTACTAGATATAGGCCCAATAGTTGAGCCCCCACGTTCATCGGAACGATTGACAAACATTTGGACAGGAACGTCTGCATTTTGACAGAGGGTTTTGAAAACCGCTGCTGTTTCCGCATCGGTGGTGTAACTTTGATTGGCACTTATTTTTATGACAGGTCCTCCATTGAGAATAGGTCGGTTGACAGGATCATGTTTTTCCGCAGCATTAGGATGTAGAGCATGGGCCATATCGGCAGAAATAAGAAAAGAGTGAGCTAAAGCTTGAAAATACCCTTCTCGTCCTTGTCCTTGTGCTAAGAGGATTCGCTCTAAAACATGTGACAACAGTGGAGAGGCAGCCCCTTGTTTGGAAGTACTACCACATTCTTCATGATCAAAACAAGCGAGTACGTTCGTCATGAAGGCTGGTTTTGATCTTGCAAGGGACCAAGCACCGGCATGGACCATGGCTAGATCATCAAGACGTCCCGCTGAGATATATTCGTGCTGAAGTCCAACAACACAACCTTTAACCTGTTCATATAAAAAGAGATCAAAGTCAAGGATTTCTTCTACCCGACAGGGCATTGTTTCTGAAAGGAATTGAATTAAACATTGATCTTTATGTAATTGATCCGTAATCTGAGACAATAGGGGTAGCATATCTTTTTGTTTATTTAATTCAATTCCTTCATTAATCTTACGGTTTAAATGGATGGATTGATTTGGTATCACAAGTAACGCTCGTTCACTGTTGTAGAGTTTGATTTGTGGCGAGAAGGGAGTTTCTCCTCGAAGGATTATTCGTCCTGCAAGGGATAAGGGGCGATCCATCCAAGTATTAAGAATTGGGCCACCATAGGTTTCTACATTTAGTTTGAGATAATGCCCCTCTACCTGGATCTCGGGAATTGCTTTGACCCGGAAACTGGGGCTGTCAGTGTGCGTCCCAATGAGGTGAAATCCATTATTTTCAATTTCGCTAAGACCGACCGTAAAAGCGATTAATGCTGAGTTATTACGGCTTACCAGATATTTTCCACCTGGAACTAACGACCATTTATCTTTAAGCGACAACTCCATAAATCCTTGGGGTTCTAATAGTTTCCTCACACTTTGCACGGTATGAAAAGGAGAGGGGCTCTCCTCTATAAACTTGATAAGCTCTTCGGCAAACATCAGTTCTTCATTAGAAATATAAGCGGCCATATTATCCACCTTTCAGAAAAGACTTTATTTCGTTTTAAGTTTTGGCCATAATTTTAGCTTTTTACTTAATTCTCCTTGAATAAACGACATACCTTTAAAAATTAATGAACTTGATGGAAAGATAGCAGGAAATTTAGTTCTTTTACAGAAAGGTAAATCAGATAAAGCTTTGGATTTAGTTTCAGATGAATGGAGATAGACTTGATAAACTTTAGGGTAGCATTACTTGAAAATATCACTCTCGGTGAATTGACTGAGATTTGGAACCGTTGTTGGCAAGGGTATTACTTCGATATGTTCTATTTAAATGAGCACATGAAAGTCTGGCTTGATCTGAGTCAGGTTTATTTAGGGTGCTCCATGGGAATTTATGTGGAAAATCGAGTGGTTGGATTTGCTTTGCTATCGGTAGATGGTAGTGATGGATGGATTGCTGCGGCTTGTATGGACCCTGATTTTCGATTCAAAGGGCTATTTGAAATATTAATGAGAGCTCAACTCGATCAGGCCTTACGACTTGGTTTAAAACAGGTTTATCTTGAAGTCTTAGAACAAAATCACGCGCTTAAAGTTTACCAGTCCGTAGGTTTCACTCCCGTACGACAACTTAATCTCTACCGTGCACAAAGTAGGACTAAGTCATTGAATAATTGCAGAAGAATTATTCCCATGAAATTGGTTTCCGAGGATTTATACTTTGAAAACCGTAGCCGGGTCTTTAAGCCAGCATGGCAACGTAGAGAAGATTACCTTAGAAGGCATATTAATTTTTTCGCGGTTATGAATTTGTCTGGGACAGCGGGTGCCTTGTATGCTGGGGAGAAGGATGGCCTCTTGATTGACCTTTGGAGTGCCTCTGCCACTGGGGCAGATGAGGTGATTTCCGCATTACTTCAACGGTCAGATCAGCCTTTTTCACTCATTAATCAGCCTAAAGATTGGATTTCTGCAGTTCTGAGTGCTAAGGAAATTTACCCTAGTGCGATACAAGTAGAAATGTGTGCTCACTTAACATAAACGCTTGTTTAACGCATAGAATAGTTAAGTCCGTAGGTTTAGTGTAAATTTGGGTCGGTTTTCGTTAAACAAGCGGTTGGAATCGGTAGAATTAAATTTTATTATTTGTTTAGGTCTTGTAATATTGGAGAATTAGGTATATAGTAATAAGATAACCCAAATAATGCGAAAGGAAAGAATCTTTATGACAAAAGAACAATTAATGATTAATGCGATCTTGGAAGCAGTAGGACTTGAATCAATTAAGTCTGCACCGATCCAAAGACGAGTTCATCAAGAGGGATAAGTAGTTACAGAAAGGGTGCGGTATTTTTGACCCGGATTCTAATCCTAAAGTGTAACCAAATTAACTTAAATCCATTCTTAGAAAACCAAATCTAAAAGCGAGTTTCTTAAATTATAAGAAGCTCGCTTTTATACTTGGAATTAGGACAGGTAATACTAGTGAATAAATATGATACGAGGGAGTTAAAATTTATGGCCTTATTTGTTCTAGGCATTGCTTGTAGCCCGAGGCGTAGCGGCAACTCCACACGCTTACTTTTAGAGGGAATGAAAATTGCACAGTCTGAGGGGCATACTACAGAATTGGTTTACCTCTCAGATCTAGAAATAAAGCCCTGTCAAGGTTGTGGTGCCTGTTCGGTAGAAGGAATTTGTGTGATTAAAGATGATATTCAAAAGCTCCAAGAAAAAATTATTCGCTCAGACCGATTAATGATTGCGGCTCCAATTTTCTTTATGGGAGTCAATGCTCAAACGAAAATTTTGATTGATAGAATGCAAACCTTTTGGGCACTCAAATATATACACCATCAATCTTTTTTCAAGCCCTTTGGTCTTAAGCGGACTGGGTTATTTATTTCAACGGCTGGTACACGTAAAAAAGATGTTTTTTTATGTGCCGAAAGATCTGTTAAAACATTTTTTCATATGTTAGATATTGATTACACAAAACCCTGTTTATATAGTGGAGTTGATAAAGCCGGCGAAATCGAGGACTATCCAAGCTACTTAGAAGAAGTTCGGAGGACTACACGTGGTTTTCTGAAGTCCTAATATTGCAAAAATTTACTTGTCCTTTTTGTAGAAAATTATGGTATACTGAATTTAATATATAATTATTACAAATGGAAAGGAACTATGTCTCATGGAACAAACTTCATCACCCATAACCGACCCAAAGATTGCTATTGTAACAGATAGTACCAGTGATTTGGCTCCTGAAATGATCAAAGAGTTTGGGATCGAGATACTTCCTTTACATGTTGTTTACAAAGATCGAGAATATCTGGACGGAGTTACGATCAGTCCGGATCAAGTTTATAACAATATGGAGATAGAGGTTCCCACTACTTCGTTACCTTCTCCGGCAGAAATAGCCAACTTGTTTAATCGGCTAAAGGATGAAAAATTTACACATATCCTATGCATGCATATCTCAAGCGGCCTAAGTGGTACATATGAAACCGTCTGTCAAGTTGCCCAAGATTATAAAGAGATGGTTATCGAAGTTTTAGATTCAAAAGCACTTTCCATGGGGTTGGGTTTCCCTGTCTTGGAAGCAGCCCGGAAACTTCGCATCACAAAGGATTTTAAAAGTGTCGTTAATGTGGCTGAGGGTGTATCAAAACAAATAAAACTTTTTTTTGTGCTTTCAACGTTAGAATATCTTAAACGTGGTGGACGAATCGGCTATGTTTCAGGCACCATCGGTGAGCTTTTAAATATAAAACCTATTATTTCGGTTAATCTTGAGGGTAAATACATTACATCAGCAAAGGTTCGGGGCAGAGATCAGTCCCTCAAGAAATTATTAGATATCTTAATAGAAAGCACTCAAGAGGGACAATATAACGTGGCAATCGTTCATGGTGGGGCTGAGCAAGAAGGGCGTAAACTATGGCAGAGTGCTCGTCAACTTCCAAATATTAAGGAATTGTTATTTAATCAGATTAGTCCGGTTATGGGAGTTCATACAGGCCCGGGGCTAGTCGGGATTATTATTTCTCCTGTTATTGACCTCAGTCGTTAGACTGAGGTTTTTTTATACCTAGTTTTCTTTATAAGATTTTAGCAATCTTTTCTATCTGTTACGAGTATGCTATACTCTCGTAAAAGGCAAGATTACCCAAGTAACTAAAAGACAGGGTTACGAACTAGGGAGGATTAAACAAGGTGACTATTCAAGAACGGTACCGCTTATGGTCTGAACAGCCATACTTTGATGAAGCAACAAGGCAAGAGCTAAAACAAATCACCGATCCACAAGAAATTGAGGACCGCTTTTATTCGGATTTGGAATTTGGCACAGGTGGTTTACGAGGAATTATTGCTGCTGGAACCAATCGCATGAACAAATATGTCATTCGTAAAGCAACCCAAGGATTAGCTGAATGTGTTTGTGACCATGGAGCTGAGGGCATGAAGCGAGGGGTTGTTATAGCCTATGACTCTCGAAGGTTCTCCTACGAATTTGCGGTTGAGGCAGCCTTGGTTCTGGCTCAAAACGGAATTAAGGCGTATCTATTTAACTCGCTTCGACCTACTCCGGAACTATCGTTTGCAGTTCGTTATTTGCATGCCTTAGCGGGTATTGTTGTGACAGCGAGTCATAATCCTAAAACTTATAACGGTTACAAGGTATACTGGGAAGATGGTGGTCAGGTACCTCCAGTGAAAGCGGACCAGATTCTGGCGCGCATAGAAGCCCGTGAGAGCTGGTTGGATATCGAACCCATGTCAGAAGTTGAAGCGATAAGGAACGGGTTATTGGTAATCATTGGTGAAGAAATTGATCAACCTTACCTTGCCAGAATACGACGGTTAGCACTTCACCCAGATTTAATTACCGAGAAAGGGGAAGCGGTCAGGATCGTTTATACTCCTTTACACGGCGCAGGCAACATTCTAGTTCGTAGGGCTTTGGCTGAACTGGGTTTTAGTTCTGTTTTCGTTGTGCCTGAACAAGAGCTTCCTGATCCGGAATTTACGACGGTTCCCTATCCTAACCCGGAAATCCCAACAACGTTTGAACTTGCCAGAAAATATGGGCTTGAGAAAAATGCAGACCTTCTGTTAGCGACGGATCCTGATGCCGATCGTTTAGGGGTGGTCTTGCGTTCGCGGGATGGAGATTATAGACAGCTCACGGGGAATCAAATTGGAGTACTGTTAACTTACTATATCCTATCCCAAAAAAAGGCCTTGGACATCCTTCCTGAAAATGCAACCATCATAAAGACGATAGCCTCAACAGATTTAGCGGATCAGGTCGCTCATTACTTCGGGGCCAACGTGGAAAACGTTTTAACCGGGTTTAAGTTTATTGCCGAAAAAGAACAAGAGATGGAAACGGGTGGTTGGGGTACCTTCCAGTTTGGGTTTGAAGAAAGTTATGGATATCTGGCAGGTGATTTTGTCCGAGATAAAGATGCCGTGATCGCTTCAGTCCTTTTAGCAGAAGCAGCACTCTATTATCAACAAATTGAGGGCCGTACACTTTTTGATGTCCTAGAAAGTATCTACGAACATTTTGGGTACTACCTTGATGATCAAGAATCCCTAGTCCTAGAAGGCATACAAGGAAAAGAAGAAATTTCAAAAATAATGGAATCATTTCGTCAAACAGAGATCTTAGAACTAAGCGGAATTCGTATTGAGAAATCGGACGACTATGAACAACGGAATGGTAAAAATCTCATAACAGGACAAACCTACGCTCTCACTTTGCCGCGCTCAAATGTCTTGCGTTTTTCCTTTTTAGGGGGTGGATACGTCATGGTGCGCCCATCTGGAACTGAGCCTAAAATAAAAGTTTACTTCTCAGTAAAAGCTGAATCTATGCTGGATGCTGAAGAGACCCTTTATAAGTTAAAAACGGATGTAATGAATCAAATTGCTTTAATTAGAGCATCAATTCATGAAACAACTCTCCAATAGTTTTCGTGACCCAACGTCTCTCTGAAAGGACATTTCAGATTAGATGTCGAAATGTTTGAGATTGAGTGGAGAAACGCATTTTTATGGGTCAAGAAAGGGAAGAGTTTACAATATGTTGAAAAGGGAGCGCTGGTTCGCAGTCGTTAATCCTCAATCAGCCAATGGGAGTACGCGAAAACGCTGGCCAGCTTATTTAAAGCGACTTGAAGATGAGGGATATTTGATAAACTATGAGTATACGACCAAGCCAAGAGATGCAACGCATATAACTCAAAGGATCTTATCAGAAGGGTATACACATATTATAGCTGTCGGTGGAGATGGTACAATGAATGAAGTCGTGAATGGCTTTTTTTTCAAGGGCCAATTGATCAATCCAGAGGCAGAGTTAGCGCTTTTTTCTCACGGCACTGGAGGGGATTTAATACGTACTCTGATGATTCCGAAAGGGATTGACAGTTTTTTAGCTATCTTAAGTCAGAACCGGAAGCGCATGGTTGATGTTGGTGAAGTACAGTTTCTAAAGAATCATGGACAGCAAGAGACTCGCTACTTTATTAATGTTGCGGATGTTGGATTGGGTGGAGAGACGGTTGCCCGTGTAAACCGGCAAAGTAAATTTCTTGGTGGGAAAATTTCCTTTCTAATCGGGTCAGTGATTAGTATCCTGCGTTACCATAATAAAGTTATGCGATGTGAAATTGACGGGAAACTTGTCCTCGAAGGACGACAAAACAGCATAATGGTAGCAAATGGTCGATACATCGGTGGGGGCATGATGATCGCTCCTCACGCAGAATTGGATGATGGCTTGTTTGATGTGGTTTGTTTAGGGGATTTTTCGACGCTAACGTTGCTTCGACATTTGCCTAAACTATATCGTGGAGAGCATCTCGAAATTCCGGGAGTTATCGTGTATCGTGGACGATCTGTTGTCATTACATCAGAGGAGCGAGCACTGCTCGATATTGATGGAGAACAACCGGGACATACGCCAATCTCTTTTACCCTTCATCCCCAAACCCTTTGTTTATGGGGGTAATCGAAAAAGTCCTTAACTAGGTTATCAGATATTTTTTGGGATAGTCTATACTTAGTACTTTTATGTATAGACTATCCCGTATTTAAGTTCTAAACCATTTCAGTTACTCCCCTAGCAAAGGTCAATAATAGTCAAAAAAATGTCTGACCATTATTGACCTTAGAATCATTATCGACTATACTTTAGTTAATAAGGAAAATACCACTAAAATGACGGTCCAAATCTAAGATCTTAGATACTATTTTTTTGAGAGTGAGTCACAATGATAATATAAGTAAATGAGGTGAGACAATGGATTTTAAAGATTATTATGTAAGCCTTGGAGTATCTCCTGATGCAGATGAAAAAACAATCAAGAAAGCTTATCAGAAATTAGCTAAAAAATACCATCCAGACGTTAATCCAGGAGACAAAGTGGCTGAAGAAAAGTTTAAAGAAGCCTCGGAAGCTTATCATGCAATTAGTGATCCGGAGAAACGACGTAAATATGATGAACTTCGACAAGATTACCAACACTGGCAGACACGTGGAGGGCGGGGAGATTTCGATTGGAGTCGATGGCAGTCCAATCCCGGCGGTGCTGGAGGTAGTCAAACCTATACGATGTCCCCAGAGGATTTTGCGGAAATGTTCGGCGGTACAGGAAGATCTGGAGGAGCAAGAGGTTTTAATGGTAGCAGAGGAGATGGCTATTCTGATTTCTTCTCAACACTCTTCGGAGGGGGTGGGGGGCAAGGCTTTGGCTTTGACGTAGGTACTTCGGCAAGTCGAACTCGAGATGGACAGGATCTTGAAGTTGAAGTCCAAGTAACACTCGAGGAAGCTTTTCATGGAACCAAGCGGATTATCCAAAGTGGAGAGAAGCAGATCGAGGCCAAAATCCCTAAAGGGGTTCGAACCGGTTCTAAAGTAAGATTGGCTGGACAAGGAGGGTCTGGGGCTGCGGGAGGTAAAGCTGGAAATCTCTATTTAAAAATTACGGTAAATCCAGATGCTCGTTTTGTCCGCGAAGGAGATGACTTGAAGGCCAAGCAACCTATTAATTTCTATCAAGCCATCCTTGGCGGAGAGGTTCGTATTCAAACGTTTGACGGCGAAGTCCTTCTCAAGATTCCACCACTCACTCAGACCGGCAAGAAGTTTCGCTTAAAAGGAAAGGGAATGCCTAGTTTAGAACGTCCTGACCAACGTGGAGATCTTTTCGCAGAACTATCCATTATCCTACCAGAAGACTTGAACGAGCATGAAATCTCGATTCTTCGTGAGCTTGCTATGCAAAGAGGATAAATTAACCAATCTACAAAACCTAATAAGGAGTGAATAAGTATGTCTTTTGATACCAATCGATTTACCCAGAAATCCCAAGAAGCAATCACGGAAGCCCAATCTATGGCAGAACGCAACGCAAACAGCCTCATCGAGCCAGAACATCTTATGCTCGCCCTATTAGAACAAGTAGAGGGTGTTACTTCTCAAGTTTTAACCAAGCTAAACATCGCTACGGGTGTACTCATCTCATCGATCCGTCAAGAGATCCACCGCTTTCCACGAATTAGCGGAGGAAATGTACAAATAAGTATTTCCCCACGCTTGCGCACTGTATTAGTGGCTGCTCATGATGAGATGACTCCGTTTGGGGATGAGTATGTTAGTGCAGAACACTTACTTTTGGCGATCTTGGCAAAGGCTGGAGGATCAGTCGAAAAAATTCTTAAACAAGCAGGGCTAACCCGAGAAAAATTGTTGCAAGCTTTGCGAGAAATCAGAGGCACTCAACGCGTGACGAGTCCCAATCCTGAAGGGACTTATGCAGCGCTAGAACAATATGGGCTTAACTTAGTGAAACAGGCACGACGCGGTCGTCTTGACCCAGTCATTGGTCGGGACGAGGAGATTCGTCGAGTGATTCAAACTTTATCCCGTCGAACAAAGAATAACCCTGTGTTAATAGGGGAGCCCGGAGTTGGTAAAACCGCGATCGTTGAGGGACTGGCTCAACGGATTGTACGAGGAGATGTTCCTGAAACTATCAAGGATAAACAAGTTATTTCTCTGGATATGGGAACCCTCATTGCAGGAGCTAAGTACCGAGGGGAATTTGAAGAACGCTTAAAAGCAGTGCTGAAAGAGATTCAGGATCGTGATGATGTGATCTTGTTTATCGATGAATTGCACACCGTTGTAGGAGCAGGGGCAGCAGAAGGGGCAATGGATGCTAGCAATATGCTCAAACCAATGCTGGCGCGTGGAGAGTTAAGTATGCTTGGGGCAACAACCCTTGCTGAATACCGCAAGCACATTGAAAAAGATGCTGCGCTAGAAAGACGCTTTCAACCGATTATGGTGGAGGCTCCTAGTGTTGAAGATACGATCTCTATCCTGCGCGGCCTAAAGGAACGCTATGAGACACACCACGGAGTGCGAATCACGGATGGAGCCATCATTGCCGCAGCAATACTCTCGGATCGTTATATTAGTGACCGGTTTCTCCCTGACAAAGCGATCGACCTTATCGATGAAGCTGGGGCACGTATGCGCATGGAAATTACAAGTGATCCCTTTGAGTTAGATCAAATCAAACGCAGAATTATGCAACTGGAAATCGAACGAGAGGCTCTTAAGAAAGAAAAAGATGAAGCAAGTAAAGAGCGTTTAATGAAGATTGAAGAAGAGTTAGCAAATCTCAAGGAAGAGCGAATCGGAGTAGAAGGGCAGTTACAAAAGGAACGAGAAGTCCTCACCCAAATTCAACAACTTAAAGAAAAAATTGACAACTCGCGTACTCTTATGGAGCAAGCTCAACAGCAGTTGGACTACAATAAAGCAGCTGAACTGCAGTATGGCATTATTCCAACACTGGAAAAAGAACTTCAGACCACAGAACTAGAACTTCAGGCCAAGAAAAATTCGCTCTTAAAACAAGAAGTGGTTGAACAAGATATTGCGGAAATCGTGGCAACTTGGACCCATGTTCCCGTTTCTAAGCTGATGGAGAGTGAGATGGATAAACTTGTCCATATGGAAGAACGTATTCATCAAAGAGTGATTGGTCAAGAGGAGGCTGTTGGGTTGTAGCTGATGCTGTTCGTCGAGCACGCGCAGGGTTACAGGATCCTAATCGTCCTTTGGGCTCATTCCTTTTCTTAGGTCCAACAGGGGTTGGGAAAACCGAGCTGGCAAGAGCTTTAGCTGAGTTCCTCTTTGATGACGAACAGGCAATTGTACGGATTGATATGTCTGAGTATATGGAAAAGCATACGGTCGCACGTCTTATTGGAGCCCCTCCTGGATATGTAGGATATGAAGAGGGTGGACAACTGACAGAGGCGGTACGTCGTAAGCCTTATAGTGTCATTCTCTTTGACGAAATCGAGAAAGCGCATGGTGATGTTACGAATATTCTCTTACAGCTCTTAGATGATGGTCGCTTGACCGATGGGCAAGGGCGTATTGTAAACTTTAAAAATACGGTGGTTATATTAACCAGTAATATTATCCTGTCGATGGAGGAACTCGTCCAGCACAATGCAGCTCAAAAGGAAGTTCGTTCTGCCATTAATGAACAACTTCGGAAGCATTTCCGTCCGGAATTTCTTAATCGCCTTGATGAAGCGATTGTCTTTCATTCTTTGAAACGTGAGCATATCGGACAGATCGTGGAAATTCAACTTGGGTTGTTGCGTAAACGGTTAAGTGAACGTAGACTCACCTTGGAATTAACCCTGAAAGCACGGGAAGAACTAACTAATGAGGGGTATGACCCAGTTTATGGAGCGAGGCCGCTCAAAAGGGTTATTCAACAGCGTCTGCAAAATCCCTTGGCGCTAAAACTACTCCAGGGAGAAATTAAGGAAGGGCAACAAATTATAGTGGATTTCGATGAGTCAGGATATTCGTTTACTTCAAAGACTGAGTAGTAAGATATTCATAAAGATACAAAGGTCATTAAGCATTTAGAGTATTTTCGAGAGTCGGGATAAATCCGACTCTCGTTTTATGTTTAATGTAAAGTGCTTTTTTAAAAAGTTCTCAATAAGTTTCATGAAGTTTCCTAGAAAACTTGGCTAAAAATCGTGACTCTATGTATAATGTAGTTAGCTAAGTTTTAACCAACCCCTCCATGGGTCGTACTATACAATTAATGAGGTGACACTATGCACGCAAATTTGCGGGATTTTATTAAAACTCTTCGGAGCGAGAAACAAATTATTGAAATCGAGGTTGAAGTAGACCCTTATCTTGAATTAGCGGAAATTCACCGCCGAATTATTGAGGATCAAGGGCCAGCCCTATTGTTTAAGCGAGTCAAAGGTAGCTCTTTTCCAGTTATTACAAATTTATTTGGCACTCGTCGACGCGTTGATCTTGCTGTTGGTCCCAAGCCTGAGGAAATAGTTCAACGAGCCGTTTCGTCAATACATCGATTGCTTCCCCCTAAACCATCTGTCCTTTGGCAAGAAAGGGATTGGATGCTTTCGCTAGCTAAAAGTGGGTTAAGCACAGTTAGTCCAAAACAAGCACCAGTTCTAGAAATTAGGGAAGCCAGCGTGGATTTGACGCAACTTCCGGTGTTAACTAGTTGGCCAGAAGATGGTGGTCCATTCGTTACCTTACCTTTAGTTTATACGGAGCACCCTGTGACTAATGAACATAATTTAGGTATGTACCGGATCCAAATTTATGGTCCTAATCAAACGGGCATACACTGGCAAATCCATAAAGGTGGAGGATTTCATTATTTTGAAGCTGAACGATTAGGGCAGGATTTACCGACCACTCTGTTTTTGGGTGGACCGCCTGCTTTGACTTTATCAGCGATTGCTCCTTTGCCGGAAATGTTACCTGAGCTAATCTTTTCCTCATTTTTAATGGGGGAAAAAATGGCACGAGTCAAGGTTCCAAGCCATCCCCATACATTAATTGCTGAAGCGGAGTTTGCAATTTGTGGGTCGGTTCCTGCATATATTCGTAAGCCGGAAGGCCCTTTTGGAGATCATTACGGATACTATTCTCTAACCCATGATTTTCCAATATTTAATGTACATACAGTTTATCATCGAAAAGATGCGATCTACCCAGCTACGGTGGTCGGCAAACCCCGTCAGGAAGATTATTTTATTGGAGAATATTTACAGTCTTTATTATCACCTATGTTTCCAGTGGTCATGACTGGAGTAAAAGCGCTTTGGACCTATGCAGAAACCGGTTTTCATGCTCTGGCTGCTGCCATCATACGAGAGAGTTATCAACGGGAAGCTCTGGCCCACGCCTTTCGAATTTTAGGTGAAGGGCAACTAACCTTAACTAAATTCCTGGTGCTTACGGATGTTCAACTTGATTTGAAAGACTTTAGAAATCTTCTGGAAACTGTTCTAGCTCGTTTTGAACCAGAATCAGACTTATTAATTCTCAATCAAACGTCAATGGACACCTTAGACTACACTGGTCGTCATTTCAATCATGGAAGTAAGGCAATCATGCTAGGATTAGGCGCCCAAAAACGAGACTTGCCTCAAACTATTGAAGGAGCTACCTTGCCCGGTATAAATGGGATTAAGCCTTTCTGTGCTGGCTGCCTTTTATTAGAAGCTACCTCGTTTCAACATGCTCCAGAACTTGCTAATGAAGTGTTAAAGCAACTTCAAAGTCAACCGTTTCAGACTTGGCCCCTAGCGATTTTAGTGGATGATATTACTCAAGCCTTAGAACCAAGAGGTTTTCTCTGGCAAGTATTTACTCGCTTTGATCCAGCGCATGATATCTATGCGGAAACAGAATTAAACTCGCATCGTTTAGTTTATCATGGCACAATCTTGATCGATGCTCGAATGAAACCAGGTTATCCTGGAGAAGTAATCCCCGACGAGGCGACCGTTAAATATGTCAATCAGCGTTGGCATGAATATGGTTTGTAACCCGGATAATCATTGAAAATTCCTTGAAACGTAAAGAATTCCCTAATCTAACGTAATTTTAGATTAGGGAATTCTTTTAAATTATGGGATAAAGGAATTTCTTAATCGAACAAGTCATGTGCCATATTCAAATAATGCATGACTTGATCAACTTTAGTTTGGAGTTCTGCTTTCTGGTCCATTAAGCCCTGTATTTGCTCCTCAATCTGGATGATTTCAACCCGCTTTTCAACGAGTGTGGACTCAGCTTCAATTTCCTTGGACTCTGAAATACGTGTGGCTTCACTGATTAATGTTTCACTTTCGCTGTGAGCAAATTGTAAAATATCATCTGCATGTTTTGTCGCTTCATCTTTTATTTGAGTAGCCACCCTTTGGGCACTGAGAAGGGCATCCCGAAGGTCTTTTTCAATTTGCTCATAGTCTTTAAGACGGTTACCCCATTCTGAGTTTTGTTCCCGTAAGCTATTAATTTGTAAACGTAATTCTTTGTTTGCAGCATTAGCTTCCGATAATTGGCGGTCTGTTTCAGTCCAGGCTTGATCGACAGCCTCTGAATCATATCCACGGAAAACTCGCTTGAAATCTGGTGTTTCCATAGTTCTAACCCTCCTTTTATTACATATTAAGATGTATTTCTAATTTTTACTTTAATTAAAGTGCCTATTTTAGTAAGTTTAACGTATTAAAATCAAACTGTCTAGTTCTTAGCCTTAAAATGTCGAACAATAACAATTTATAGTTTATCCGTGAATAATTTACAAGTTTTTTACACATCCTGAAACTGTTATGCAGAATAATCTTTATAAGGAGGGATCTAAGATGCAACTAAATGAAATGGAAATGAAGAAAATTCTTGACCAAGGCATGCTAACACGAAGTCTTATTGAGACTGAAACCGCGATGAAAAAGTGCCAAATGTATAATGAAATGGCAAAAGACGCAGCTGTAAAAGGATTTTTTAAAGAACAAGCCAAAGGTTTAGAAGATGTCGTCGGATATTTTAAAAAATCGATGGTAGGGTTGCAATAGAAAGGGGGACTGAACATGAGTCATTTTGCGGACTTAGATATGCTTTATGATTATGAAAAAGACGCTGCTGCTGCTGCTACGGGTTATATGACACTTGCTACGCGCGCGCATCAAGTTGATTTGAGAGATATGTACTTACGCTTAGCTAACGAAGCTACCAATGCACATAGCAAGGTCAGTAAGTTGATTAGTCAAAGCGGGGGTATAGCCTAAAAATAGTGTTAATAAAGAACCGGGAACATATCATCCCGGTTCTTTATTAATGTTCTTTATTATTTTTGACGATTGTTTAGAGAGCTATGTTTTAACCTGCTACTTGACGCGAACGGTAAATGGCAGTTTTGTGCCGAATCCGTTGAATTGCATTGTCCAACGATTTTGGGTTAACTCCTAAGCGTTGAGACAATTCACGTTGCTTAAACCCTTGAATAAAATAGTGCTTAAATACGAGACGTTCAAGATCCGAAAAGTTCTCATTAAGGCCTTGGATTATTGAAATAGCCTCGTCATTTGCAATAACCATTGATGCAGGATCCTCTGCATTGGGAAGCATTTCCATGAAACTTGTTTCCTCTGTTTCGGATAAGACACTGTTTAGTGAGTAGGCTTCATTTAAGTTAACGTGTTTTTGGCGAGTATACTTGCGAAGGCTATCAATAAGTTTTCGCTTTACGACCATTCTTAAAAAATGAAGGAAAGGGATCCCTGAATTATCGTCATAAGCTAAAATAGCCTGGTAAATAGCAATACGGCCTTCCTGTATAAGATCTTCATAGTCTGCTCTGGGTAGAAAATATTTGCACGCAATAATACGAACTTCTGGTTCATAGTGTTTAATAATTTCGTTTAATGCCTCTTTATTGCCTGAGCGTGCTGCTTCAAGCATGGCCGTTTCTTTAAAGGCTACAATGTTCGAAGTCATGACACTCATCTCCTTGTCAAAAAATACATGCAATCATCTCTATGAGTCTAATAAAGATTATGCCTTTTGACAAGGAGATTTTTGTGGACAATTTCCCAAATCCTGTAAGTCAAACTAAGCTAATAATGTTAAATTTAAAATGCTTTAATCAAGTTCGCTGTTTCAATGGCTGTCATAGCAGCGTCAAAGCCTTTATTTCCAGCTTTTGTTCCTGCACGTTCAATGGCTTGTTCAATACTATCAGTGGCAATAACTCCAAAAATTACTGGAACACCGGTTTGTAGGCCAACTTGAGCAATTCCTTTACTAACTTCATTGCTGACAAGATCAAAATGAGGGGTAGCACCTCGAATTACAGCGCCTAGGCAAATGATTGCATCGTAGCGTTTAGAATGGGCCATTTTTTGAGCTACAAGCGGAATTTCGAAGGCACCTGGTACCCAGGCTAGCTCAATGTCTTCGTCCAAACCCCCATGTCTGCGTAGGGCATCCAGCGCACCTCCCACTAATTTGCTGGTGATAAATTCGTTAAATCGAGCTGCAATAATACCTACTTTAAGTCCTTGAGCCATTAAATTTCCTTCAAATGTTTTCATGAGTACATCCTTTCTCAACTAGCATAGTTTAGTCTAAATGATTATTATGGGTATCTTTTTATTGAACACTGGTTAAATAATGCCCCATTTTTTGCTTCTTGGTGCAAAGATATTTTGTATTTTCGGGTTTTGATACAGTTTCGATAGGAACACGTTGAACAACGTTTAAGCCATACCCTTCGAGGCCCACAATTTTGCGGGGGTTATTAGTCATCAAGCGCACTTTGGAAATCCCTAGATCTGCTAAGATTTGTGCTCCTACACCATAATCGCGCAAATCCTCTTGAAAGCCTAAGGCCAAGTTAGCTTCGACCGTGTCTTTGCCTTCTTCTTGAAGTTTATAAGCTTTTAGTTTATTTAATAATCCAATTCCTCGACCTTCTTGGCGCATATAGAGTAGAACACCGCGACCTTCATGCTCAATATCTTCCAAGGCATTACTTAGTTGGTCCCCACAGTCACAACGCTTGGAATGAAAAACGTCTCCTGTTAAACATTCTGAGTGAACCCTAACCAGAACAGGAGCACCATCATCAACGATTCCTTTAACTAAGGCTAAATGCTCTTTTTGATCGACTATACTGAGATATCCAATAGCATTAAAGTCCCCAAATTCTGTCGGGAGATGGATACTCTCGACTCTTTCGATAAGCTTCTCTGATTGACGACGATAACTAATCAGGTCTTTGAGGGTGATAATTTTAAGATTATGCTTTTCAACAAAAAGAAACAAATCTGGGACTCTAGCCATGGTTCCGTCTTCATTCATAATCTCACAAATCAGGCCTGCCGGTTCAAGTCCAGCAAGTCGCGCTAAATCCACTGAACCCTCTGTGTGCCCAGCACGTACTAAAACTCCACCTTCTCTGGCTTGAAGCGGAAAGATGTGTCCTGGTCGATGCAATTTGCTAGAGTCGCTATTAGGGTCGGCTAATATTTTGACAGTTACCGCACGTTCAAATGCGGAAATCCCAGTAGTACTTGTGACAGCATCGACACTAACCGTAAAAGCAGTGCCATGCGGATCTGTGTTTTGGGTAACCATCGGTTCAAGCTGTAAGGCACGAATTCGGTCCCCAGTCATCGGAACACAAACAAGCCCTCTTCCATAAGTAGCCATAAAATTTATCGCCTCTGGGGTTGCCATCTCGGCTGCCATCACGAGATCTCCTTCATTCTCACGATCCTCATCGTCCACCATAACAATCATTTTACCTTGTCGAATATCTTCTAAGGCTTCTGCAACTGTATTGAATGACATGTTCTTCACTCCTTAATTTTTCTTACATAGTTTTTAAATTTAGATAAATCCATGTTCGGCTAAAAACCCTAAGGAAAGATCTTTTTTAGGAAGATTAGCTTCCTTGTTCATGCCCATAAATCGTGCTACATATTTGCCGATGAGATCGGTTTCGAGGTTAACGCTTGCGTTGAGGGATTTAAATCCTAAGGTAGTTTGACCAAACGTATGTGGAATAAGTGAAACTGTAAAATAGTCGGACTCCACATCGATGACTGTTAAGGAAATGCCATCAATCGCAATCGATCCCTTCGGTAACAGATAGGGTAGTAGAGCGGGAGGGGCATTGATTTCATAGATTTGGGCTATACCTATAGGTGATATTCGGCGTATTGTACCAACCCCATCAACATGCCCACTGACCAGATGCCCACCCAATCGGGTTTGCAGTTGTAAAGCTCTTTCTAAATTGACGTGGCTGCCACTTTTTAGTTCTGCGAGATTTGTTTTTAGCAACGTTTCGTTCATAACATCGACAGTAAAGTTGCGGTCACTTTGTCGAATAACCGTTAAACAAACTCCGTTGACTGAGATGCTATCTCCAATCTGAGTTCCGATTAGGACTTTTTTGGCTTCCAGTGTAAGCTGCCCTGATTCAGGTAAGAGGCGAAGGCTGTGGACAGTACCCAGTTCTTCTATGATTCCGGTAAACAAGAGTATCCCTCCTTGATGGCAGCTTGGTTAATAACGCAGATAACCAGTAACGTGTAAATCTCCAGTTTCCATATCAACTTGCAGGTTATCGAGCACCAAGGCATCTGCCATAGTCTGGATGCGTAAACCCGATAGGGGAGAGGGACCTTGGCCGCCTACTAGTTTTGGAGCAATGAAAAACTCAACTTTGTCAATACAGGACTCTTTCATCATTGAACCCGCTAATCCGCCGCCCCCCTCTAATAAGACACTGGTCCAACCGCGAAGAACGAGATCGGATAATAGTTTTTTTAGGGGAACCTGTCTCGCAGTGTCATATTGCCAAATTTCAACCTGTGGATGAATACTTTGGAGTGATTTTACCTTGTTATCTGATGCGGCACGAGTTGTAGCAATAATGCAGGGGCTGTGGTTTGAAACAGAGAGAATTTGAGCAGTTTCAGGTATGCGTAATTGCCCATCGACAACAACGCGGACAGGGTCTCTTCCACCAAGAAGTCGACAAGTAAGCATGGGGTTATCTCGAATCACTGTTTCACTTCCCACCAAAATGACGTCATAATGATCCCGCAATTGGTGGACATAATTTCGAGATTTCTCCGAACTAACCCAGCATGAATCCCCGGTCTCAGTGGCAATTTTACCATCTAAGGTCATGGCAGATTTGTATAATACAAAGGGTAAGCCGGTTGTTATTGCTTTAATAAAGATTTCATTGACTAAAGTGGCTTCTTGGTTCATGAGACCTACGTCAACCTCTATATCGGCTTTAAGCAAACGTTCTATACCGCGACCTGCAACCAAGGGATTGGGATCTCTCATGGCAATCACAACTCGTTTAATCTCAGCACGAATCAGTGCGTCGGCACAAGGGGGGGTTCGACCAAAATGTGAACATGGTTCTAAGGTTACATAAGCTGTAGCACCATAAGCTTGATCTCCTGCGGCTTGGAGAGCATTTACTTCAGCGTGAGGGGTTCCGGCTTGATGGTGATAGCCTTCACCTACAATCTGGTCATCTTTAACGATCACACACCCTACCAGAGGATTGGGACTAGTTCTACCAATTGCTTTTACAGCTAACGCTAGGGCTCTTTTCATGTATTTTGGATCTTGTAAATCTGAAGGACTTGATCTTTCCATGGGAGGTTCCTTTCTTAAAACTAGAATTAGTTTGTCCAATAATTGAATAAGTAGGTAAAATAAAAACACCTGTTCTTCTCCAGGTGTCGAGTCATAAAGTCACAGCTCAAAAAAAGCGCTCAAACGCTAAAATTTGCTGTTCCTCTTCTCATCCAGACTTTACTGTCGGCCCCGGAATTGACACCGGGTCTGCCTTTCGGCTCGCGGGCTTTACCGCCGGTAGGGAATTTCACCCAACCCCAGAGGAATATTACGGATTATTAAATTTCTTATAGTTTACTCCAGGCTTTCGATTTTAGCAACCCTATAAACAATTTTATTGAGATTCAGGTGAGTTTTACCCATTTGAATCTTAGGTAATCCAGGAACCTCTTAGCGCTCAGCTTCGGATAATATTCCATATAAAGCGAGGAATTCGTTTTGCAATAAACCCATAAGAATTGCGTCATGATAGTTTCCTAATACGAAACGAGCCTCTCGCTGACGACCTTCAATTTTAAAACCCGCTTTTTCATAGGCCTTAATGGCTCGAATATTCCCATCCCACGTATCCAAAGAAATTCGGTGAAAATTCCACTGTGTAAATAGGTAACGGGCAAAGGTAATGAGCGAATCTGTACCGTAACCTTTCCCCCAATATGCCTTGTTACCAAGGACAATGAACAGTGTTGCAGTACGGCAGGGGATATTAATCTCCTTAAAGCCTATGGTTCCGATTAACAGATTATTTTGATCTAGGATTACATAACGGTAGGTATCGGGTGACCCATCGAGAAACTTCACAGCAATTTGATCTTTGTTGAGCATTGTATTTAAAGGCCAAGCCCCACTAGACCATAAATTAACTTCTTGGTCATTGTACCATTGATGCATTGCGTCAAGATCCTCTTCTTCAATTGGGCGAATTGATGTTTTGAGACCTTTTAACATGTAGAACACCTCACGACTATTTTAAGATGCATCTATATTATCATTTTTTTGTAAAGACTAGAAATAAATTGTTTAAGTGAGC
>NZ_JYNH01000080.1 GCF_000960765.1 Desulfosporosinus sp. I2
TTTAATAGTTCCAAGTCACTTTTTTTGAGCTTGTGATATTATCATATTTTTAAGTTCTTCCATCGATTTAGTATATACTTGATTGAATTGCTTAATGTCGTCTATGCTCAAGCCACCCAGTTTGATCATTTCCTTCATAAAGAAGTCGTTATTACTATTCTGTAAATATCTACGTAGTGCTGCCAATATCGCCTTTAAATCTTTAGCTCTACCGGAGTCTGAACTGTAGTATTTCTTTATGAATGTAGTACTAAGTTTATAATTGCTATTATAAGAATCTAGATAACTATCGGTACAGTATCCCACTTTATGAAGAGAGGCTCTGCGTATCAAACAGGGGAAACAGTAACCACAGTTGATTGGTACTGGAGCACCATCAATTCTTCCTTGAGTTGGGTGAGAACATGAAATAGTCCTTCCTGCACCTTCCAGAAAAGGTTTTGTATCCTTAATTTCTTCTGCAATTTCTCCTTTAGTTTTATATGCGTAGAAATTCTCTATCTTATGTGGTATCCCAAGCCCATGTAATACATCATTCAATAGGTGTACGAAAAAAATATGGGTGGTTCTAGTGCTACAGCTACCTAATCTGCTCTGTGTCAACGGTATATTCAATCCAATAAATCCGTTTTCAGGAATATACATAGGAACATTGTTTCCTATTAATGACGCCGTTGCAATAGCTCCAGCTATAAAAAGTAACGATCTGCTACGACTAGTATTTTCAGTGAATCTACTTTTAAAATCATCATCAATATTATCAGGTACTTTAGGATTAGTGGAAAACACAATAATATCTGAATTTACATTATTATATGTTTGTTTTACTAATTGATAAAGTTCCAATATACGATTGTTCAATTGATTATATTCCATACAACCAACAAAACAAATATTTTTACCATCTTGTAATAATTTAATGGCTCCTGAAAACGAGTCGAGTCCACCTGAAAATAAGCAAACACCATCAAACTTGGCATTTATCAGATGATATTTTTTTCTATATTCAAGATCTCGATATCGTTCTTCTGTTTCCCTAAAAGTAAGCGTCCAGATATCACCGCTCAGAAAATTTAGAGCTTTTTCCAATTTTCCTTTTACTGATAGCCATTGATGAAGATTTAAGACGGGAACGCATAGTTCTAATTTTCGTGTCCAGTTATCTTTAGTCTCAGACCCTGTGATACTACTACTACTTCGAGGGACCCTTTTATCTGTAGCATAAACACTTGCGGCAAACACCAAAAAATCTTCATATATTGATTCAACATTTTGTTTGGAAAATCGTCTCCATATTTCTTCAAAGTTTGTCTTAAGGTTGGACTTAGGGTTTTCATCTAACATATTAAAGACTAACGCATTTGAGAAATCACTTGAAGGAACAGAATAAGTCGTCTTATTAATCCATATCTTCATTATAATCCCCCTCGATTAGCCTTAGAGAATTGAAGCAATCTTTACAGATGGATTGAATATAATCTTGTCCTTCTTTACTCAAATAATCAATCTCTAACGCATTATTTATTTCAATATCTGTCACTATTCTATTTTCAATAATGGAACTTACATCATCGATAATTCGATCATAGTCACTAGCCATTTTCTGATTTGATAATATTTTTTCTGAAAAACACACTTCAAAACTTTTAATTGCAAAATCGATAATAAAAGTTATTAAAAAAACTTCACTAGTGATATTAGCAAAATCATCAAAGGTATTAATCTCTAATCCTTCAAATGTTTCTGATAAGCTATTTCTAATTATTTGTCCATCTATTGATGAAAAATCTCTTGCAAAATAGTCAATGATCCCTTTGTAAAGTTCTACACCTTTTTTATCCAGAAGACTATCAAGCCCCAACTTTGTAGCTGTTTCCTGTAATCCATGGGTGGCGATCGAATGCAAGAAATTTATTACCCCACCGGCAACTGCACTCACATTACTATTAGACAGATGTGTTCCTGTATATGCCTCAGCAAATTTAGATATTGCTTTTTTAGCATTATCGCTACTATATGTACCACTCGACATTCTGGTTACCGCGCCCTTAGCTTGTTTCCATTCAGAATTCTTAGGTGGAATATATCCTTTAGAAGTTCCCATTAAAATCACCTCACGGTTTTCTTTGTGTCGAAATAGATGCAGCAGCATTATCCTGTTGACAAATAATTTCCATTAAGTCAGAATTAATATTTTTTTCTTGTAAAGTTTTAATAACATCTTGAAACTCATCTGGTTCTTTTCGGTACATTCCATTTAATATATTAGCTGTTACAAGTGTTAAATCTTTGTTTTTAATTTTTTTAATCAAATCTTTAATGTCTGCTCTATATTCTGGATAATGGAAATATATACTTTGCATTTTTTCAAGCATTTTAATGTCATCTCTGGATCGTTCAATTAAAGCATCAAGTATCTTTGTAAATCTAATATGAGAGTTATCTTTTAGCTCTTTAATGATCTTATTAAATAGTGCCAATTTCTTTGCTCTTAGAATTTCAGTAAATATTTTCATTTCCTCTTTGGAAAGAGAGTCTGACACACTAAAATTAATATTTAGAGATTCTCTAGTCAAATAGAAATATCGTGACAAATCTTTTTCATAAAGATTTTGAGGGTCAGATTTTAACCATCTCAAAACCCTTTCGTCGCCCCATTTCCTAAATTCCTCTGGTAATTCTTCGTCACGTATAACAATCTCGGTCAACTGTTTCAATTCACTGATATTCTCTTGTGATTTATTGGCTAAAGACCATCTGTATAAATCTTTAAACAACTTTTCATCAATATACTCTAGTGACATAAGTTTCGCCAAAATTGAATAGTTGAATTCTGGGTCTTTCTTATAGTATATCTTTGCTAAACTCTTCCTAATTAAAAAAGTATTCAAAAATCGTTTAGCTTGTCTCGGATTTCCTTTCAAAGTACAAGCCATCACATCGCTTGCTACTGATATTGTTTGAAACATATTTATAAAGCCTATTAAATCGTTACTTCTAAACTGATCTTCAGTAAAAGTTCCTAATGCTTTTTTTAAATATTCAAGATCTACTTTTGCACCACTTAAAAACAGATTATCTTCACTCAGTTTGTCAAGGAATCTATTTAGCACATCCTCTTTCATGAACAGCTCACAGATTAATAGCAATAAATAGTTTTTCAAATCTAACTCTGATAATTCTGGAATGTATATTGGCAACTGAATGATTTTTTCAATATAGTTATCAGAAAATCTGATTGTATCTTCATTTATTTTAGGGTACTTCTTTTCAACAGCATATTTTATTACTTGCGTATCAACTGCAATAATATAAGTTGTTTTCGGAACTGATAAAAATAACTTTATAGCCTCTAAGGTTTCAATTACTCTTTCAGGTGTGCATCTATCTAAATCATCGATCATAACTACCAAGTTGCCAATTTTTGATTTATCAAGTAAATCTTTAAATTCTTTTCGAAATAGCCTAATGTTTTCTACCATTGTGTCTTTTGGATCTTGCTCTTTTTCTTTCCATACCTTTTTTAAATCTTCCAATATAACAGCTCTTTTTTCTTCAGTCATATATTGCGCTGCAGTTATTGCCGCCACTGCTGGATTCATCGCACCCATGAGGAATGGTGTACCGTGTTTAAGAACAGTAGCTCCAAGTCTTATAAAGTCAATTCTTTTTACTAAAGATTTAATGTCCTCTTTTAATCCTTCAAAAGCAGGCTGATTATCTTCTAGCGTTCTGAGCAAGCTTTCCATAATCGCACTCTTGGCGTCATCATATCCTTCAAACATCCATGAATTTAGGGAGATACAAACGATTTTCTTTTTGCTGGGGTCTAGTTTGTTAATTTTATTTTCAACCAGTTTTAACAATGTGGATTTGCCAACACCCCAACTGCCAAACAATCCTACAGTAAGTGGATTCATTCTATCATTGGCTGTTATATTTGTGACCAGTTCTGCAAAGGGGTTATATGCTAATAAATCAATTTTAGATTCTCTATCAATCCACATACAGTTATCTCCTTTTTTATAGTACGCTTATATTTAAGTAACAAACTACATATTATTAACGTCGCATAATAGACATAATTATATCATAGATTCTGGTAAAACTTCTTGAAAGTCTTTTTACTTGACTAATTTCTCAGAATGCCATTAGTGCTTTCCTCGGCGAGCTATACCCCTATATGTATCAAAGGAAATCTAGTCAGGCACCTAATGCTTTCCTACTCTGTGCTGACCCGGGAGTATGCACATACCCGAAGTTCTTTTCCCCTTATTCTGCCTCCGATTCAGGGGATGGTGCGATTGTTTTTTATGACTTTATCCGCTGTTTCATGATGCTCTGCCATCCTGGTGCTTTTCTCTCAATTCCACAGCCTGTTCCATTTCGAGGCCGGATTTAAAGGTGATGATAATCTTTTCTTTGGAAAGGACCTTGACACTTTGTATCAGCCGTCTAACCAGATCGTTATCGAATTCAGTCATGGCACAGTTCACATCACCGAGGAATTTTTTCATCTCGTTGACCCTGTGGCGGTAGGTATCATGGTAGGCTTGCTGCTCTGTATACTCGTTTCTCTCTCTGAGTATTTGCTTGCGTTCCGCAGCGATTTTTTCATAAGCCTCATCAAAATCTACATTGTTGAATCTGCTTTTTGCATTTTTCTCAACCAAGGCGAGCATTTCTGTTTTCAGTTCATCCAGCCGTTTATCCATAGCCGGAATGTCCATTACCTTAGCATGCTTGCCCATGATCATTTGGAGATTGGAAGTAAGTGTGTCCATAAAACCTTCTTTGTCATCGATCAGCAGGTTGATGGCCTTCATAGTGGCATCTTGCAAGAGCGGCTCATCAATGGTCGGCGAATGCTTGCAGTATTTTTTCCCGTACTCCTGCCTGTTGTAGCAGCGCCATACGATTCGTTTCTCCGTGTAGTTCGTCCAGGTTGCACGTCTATATGGTTTGCCGCATTCTCCACACAGGACGAGGTCTGAGAGGGCATATTTTGAACTGTATTTACCATTGTCTGTTTTGGCACGTTTATCCGTGGATTTTCTGATGTTGGCCCGACGAGCCCTTTCTTCCTGCACTTGGTTCCATAATTCCTTGGAGATAATCCCTTCGTGACTTCCTTCCACATAGTATTGAGGCACGATTCCTCTGTTTCTGACTCTTGTCTTATTAATAAAATCTGTGGTATAGCTTTTTTGCAGCAGGGCATCTCCCATGTATTTTTCATTGGAAATCATACCTGCTATGGTGCTACCATACCATTTGTCCTTGCCTGTGGCTGTTTTAAAGCTATTTTCCTCCAGGTACTTCTTGATCTTCGAAAAGCTGCAGCCCTCTAAGTAAAGCCTGAATATCAATCTTACCGTTTCTGCTTCTTCCGGTACGATGACAAGCTCCCCTTCCGGGATTTTTGGTGTAGCCCAGGAATTGCGTGTGGTTCAGGTATACCTGCCCTCTTTCGAACCGGCGGACAACACCCCATCTTGTATTGGTGCTTAAGGAGCGGCTTTCTTCCTGTGCCAGACTGCCCAGGATGGTAATTAGAAGCTCGCCAGCACCATCTAGAGTGTTGATGTTTTCTTTCTCAAAAAATACGGCGATGTTCTTCTCCTTAAGCTGACGGATGTAGGTAATGCAGTCTACGGTATTGCGGGCAAATCGGCTGACGGATTTGGTCAGCACCATGTCAATCTTGCCTGCCATGCAATCTTCGATCATTCGGTTAAAATCGGTACGCTTTTTGGTGTTGGTTCCGCTGATGCCTTCGTCCGCATAGATGCCTGCGAACTTCCATTTTGGATTTGACTGTATTTCTCTGGTATAATGCTCCACCTGCATTTGATAGCTTGACTGCTGTTCTTCCAGTTCTGTACTGACACGGCAGTAGGCCGCTACTCGCAGTTTCTTTTCCTTTGCCTTTTCATTTAAATTATAAATCGGATCGGCAGGGATCACTGATACTGTTTTTGTCACTCTTGCCATGATCTATTCCTCCTTTTCCACGTAATGTATAGGTGGTATTTAGCGTGACACCGTTGGTCAGCTCGAATCGCAGTTGGCCGATCTTTTCCACCGTAATGCTCTTGATGGTGGCCTTGAATAAAGCTTCATCAAATTCTGTAATGGGTTTACGAGTTTGAAATATCGCTTTCAGCTTACTAGTTTGGTACTCAAAGTCATCTATCGTTGAGAGCCGATACTGCTCTGCAGCTTTTTTGAATAATAGCTCTGCCAGTTCCGCTGAGTCCGAGTCGCTTTTATGTAATGCGCTGGAGATTTGCAGGGTAAGCTTTTTTAATTCCGTACTCTCCTGTACTGCCTTGACTGTGGGGTGAGTCTCTATCACATCCGGTTTTTCAAGCACCCGGTTGATAATCTCTATAAAGGCGGCTTCCAGCTGATGGTCATCCACCACTCCGCTTTTGCAGCAGACCCTGTTGTCAACAATGTAGCGCTTGCATTTCCAGTTGCATTTTTTATTTTTATCATGGTGCTCGGTGTAGCGCTTAAACACGCTTCCGCATTCGCCGCAGACTACCTTGCCGCTGAAAGGGTAAGTGCTGGTGATGCCGTTGGCATAGTAATTGGTATTTCTGTTAAGCTGAGTATTCTTTTCTTCCCTGTATGCTTTTACGCTCTTAAATATTTCCGCTGTGACTATGGCAGGGTAGAAATCATTGCCGTTATATTTGCAGTTGCTTAAGATTTTTCCGATGGAACCGTGATTCCATGAGGGTTTTCCGTTAGCATTGGAAATTCCCTGTTGAGTCAGGTCTTTAGCCATCTGCAGAAGGGATATTCCTGCGATATAATCGCAGAACATTTTTCGGATCAGGTCTGCCTTTTCAGGTAGGATGGTTACGGTTCCGTCGATGATTTTATAGCCGAAGGGCATATGCCTTTGCGCCATTTAGCTCACTTCCTCTCCAATAAGCTCTGTAAGCTCCAATCCGTTTATTAAGTGGAAGGTAAGCGTTAGTTTTGACTTCACGATGATCTTTTCTACCATCAGAGAGAAGTTATTCTCATCGAAGCGCTCCATCAGGTCATCCTGCTTTTTGAGGATGGTGATCAGCTCATGGGTCCTGGTGATTTGCTCATCAAAATCTGTATAATCAAGGAGAGCACTGCGCTGTGCTTTTAATTCCGCAAGTTCTTTTACGATGAGGCTGTTTTGCTCTATAAAAAGAACAGAGTCAAGATATCCTTTCGACCTTAGTCTACTCAATACATGACTCTGTTCCGTTAGTTCCGATATTCTGCTGTTAAGTTTTTTTATCTGCGATTCATATCCTTGACTGTAATGGAGCTTTTTCAAATCTTCTGATAGTGGGATTAGTATTGGATCACAGTTGCTTTTCAGCTTATTGTATAGAATGATGAATGCTGCTTTGATGTAATCCTCTTTGATGGCTGTCATGCTGCATACTGTTCGATTTCGGATATGCTTGCTGCAGCACCACTGTTCCGTTTGGTAGGGCATGCCTTTGAATAGCTTCTGTCTTTTGAAAGTGGTTCCACAATCACCGCATATAATTTTACCGGTAAACGGGTATCGGTTATTGTACTTCCCGGTGTCGGCAACCATCTCTTTTTCTTTTCTTCGCCGGTCCATGATTTCCCTAACACGCTGGGCTTCTTCTCTTGTAATAATGGGTTCATGGCTGTCCTGTATAAAATACTTTTGTTTTTGACCCTTATTCTTTTTCCGGATGAAAGGCACTGTATCGGTGGTAAAGGTCTTTTGCATCAGCATATCACCGACATATTTTTCACTGGTCAGGATTTCCGCAACTACATTTTCTCCCCAGGCTTCTGCACCTCTTCTTGTAGAAACACCCTCCTGTGTCAGCTCCCTGGCGATGATGTAAGAACCCTTGCCGTTTAAGTAGTCACGATATATCCTGCGAACGATGACGGTTTCCCCTTCATCGATGATGATTTTACCCTCGGCGTCCTTGGTGTATCCGTAGGGAAGGCAAGAGGGATTCCATTCCCCTGTTTCGAACTTTTTCTGTATTGCCCATTTGTTGTTTTTGGAGATGGAAATGGATTCTTCCTGGGCTGTAGAACCGAGTATGGTGAGAACCAGTTCGCTGTCCACTGTCAGGGTGTTGATATTTTCCTTTTCGAAATAGATGGCAATTCCAAGCTCTTTCAGCTTTCTGACCGCTTCAATGCAGTCCTTGGTATTTCTCGCAAATCTGGAGATGGATTTGGTGATGACCCTATCCAACCTTTTGGCTTCACAGTCTTTCATCAGCCTCAGAAATTCGTCACGCTTGTCTTTGCTGGTGCCGCTGATGCCCTCATCGGCGTAAATACCCGCAAACGTCCAAGCTTCGTTGGCTTCGATCAGCTCGTTGTAGTACTCTACCTGTGTCGAAAAGGACTGTTGCTGCTCATTGTGGTCTGAGCTGACACGGCAGTATGCGCACACACGTAGTTTGGGGATCGCTTTTTTCTCTGTTTTTGGACTGATTGGGTTGATCATGGTTACCTTGGGCATACGCATCCTCCTTTCTTTTTTCAGAACAAGACGTCCTGTTAGCAACACACAGTACTACACAAAAAACACTATATCAAGTGTTTTTACATATATACCTCTACTAATTGAGGGGTGTACAAACACTGATTTATTTGGTCCACTTCCTTAAATTCCGAAAGAGTAATGAGACCCTTTTCAAGCATGGATTTAAGCAGGGAAAGCGCCATTTTGTATTTAACTTCTTTGGCTATTTGAGCTTGCGACATGGCTTTATCCTCCTTTACATCTGCATTGTGTCTATAATATGGTCAATCGCTTCATTTGGGACTATGTTTTTAATGATGCCCTCCGTGACAGAGACTGCCTCCACACCCCATCGGTTAGGCTGCGCAATGTATGCCAGGGTCGGAAGTATATCTCGCCCAAGGCAAGAAACATTTTTAATTAGTACGGCATCCATTTGTCCGGAAGCGGCTGCAGCAGAGACCTCTTTTATTCCTTCCCGGTCCATGCACCGTGCGCTTCCGGTATCATGAGCTTCTCCCACTGCCTTATAACCAAGGCTTTTTGCATGGCGTAACAGCTCATTCTTTGGGCCTCCATCAATTCAGGATCGCCGTTAGCTACCCGGTTGTAAATCCATACTCTTTTCTCGTCTTCCATAATCTCATGCCTCCTTAAATTTGGGGCTTTAAAATCACAAGGATGCAGCGGACTTTGAGTTCCGCTGCATAGTTTCTGATATCAAAGCAGTTGCGCTTGTTCTTCATTTTCAGCCTGTGCTTTATTTGACACTACTTCCCAAGCACCGGGGCAACAGCTCAAACTACCTGTAGTTAGCAGGTATCACAGGAATTCTACCTCCCCGAGAACCTCCGGGCTGCACTCTGGGACTTAACCTCGACTATGCAGGAGTATCATTGTAGGCTGTTCAGGTCCTGGCGAAGCAATCCACCACAGATTGTTTTATGGTCAAACATTTCTCGCTCATAGCCTTTGAGGCGATCGGTTTTACGGGCAATTTGTCCGCAGGCTGTTCTGGCGTGTTTACCAAGGTCGCTTTCCGTTTTGGCAGCTGAACAGTTAACGTATTTGAGCTGTCGGGTATGGACGGCTTGCACCGACATTTCTCAAAGAGCAGTGAGGGTTAAAAAAAGCCCCTCACTTCTATAGGGAAAAAAGTGAGGGGTTGAGCGGATTTTTTTTACTTTTCTATAATTTTTTCTAATTTCAGTAGAACTTTGCGTTTTCTATCGTTGATTGTTTTTTGTGGTATTCCTGTTTCTGCCGATAATTGACGCTCACTCTTACCTTTGAAAAACAGTTCATTAATCAGCATTCGCTCGTTTTCTTCTAAAAGAGTAAGACACCGCAACATCTTGGCAATCATTTCTTTCATGATGATCCTGTCCTCTATGGATTCCTGCGCAGATACAAGCAAATATTCCACTTGAATACCCTTTTCATGGCAGGCTTCAAAGGATATATTGTTTGTTTCTGCCAGTTTATCAAGATACTTTTCCCTATCTCTGCAGTGGTAGTAAGCCATATAGACTTCTTTACTCACAGCAATCCGTTTCCTTTGAACGACTAACGTGTATTTACGCTCGTGTTCTTCCATGAGCTTGTCCTCCATTTTTAGATTTTTTAATCTGAAAAATGAAGAACAAGCGGAGGAGAACGGCACCCGGTTGAATTTCCTAAGAAAGCAGAAAAGCCAAGCTTATGGTCGTTTTCCCCTAAAAATTTTCTTATTTTCTCATAGGCACTATGCTTGTTGCAGTTGATGTTTCTGCTCTTGACACCGAGCTTGTCCACTCTTTCTGCATCCTTCATGTCCAACCAGAAAGACATAAGGATGATGCCGCACTTGACCTCGTTCCAGGTATTTAACACCTGAAATAAAAGCCCGTTCCAGACACTGACATTGAATTTTGGGACCTTCAGCTGTTTATATTTAAAATTCGGTCCGTAAAAGCAAAGCTTTCCGAGGTTTCGCTCGTTAAACTGTGAAAATAAGATTTCATTTTTTAACTGGTATCGGTTGCCCTTTATCCAGTTCCTTAATTCATTTTTAAAAATTTTTTTGGAGAAATGAGAATGTTTTAGACATACCAGAAGTCGAAAATAGGAAGTTTTTGTCAATAACAAAACCGCAATTTGATTGTTACAAATTGCGGTTTTACGGTCTGTTTGAGGCATATTGAATTGTGGAAATGTTGAGAGTTGCGCATCATTCCATGAGGGTGGAACGTAATCTGGATCGGAGAAGCCAGCCTCGGCATAGATATCCTTATACCACTGTACATCAGCTATTTTAACCTTTTAATTTTTAATAATGTTACATTTTTCATTTGTCAGCACCTCGCTTACTTAAAATGAAAAACAAAAATCTTGATACTGACATCATCCATATCGCGATCATATTTTGTCGAAATGCGACCGTATTCATGTTGTTCTCACATTATTAATTGAATTCCTTAAATGAAGAGAGGACACGATAGCTATATATGCCTTATATGTAATTTCTGCGCACAAGGTCGGCATCTTGCCTCCGGCTTCCTTCATAGTCCACACACCCCTTACCTTTACCTAGCAACTGGTGCTAGCAGCCATCGTAGTGGACTTTCAGCACTAAAGTCACGAATGCCGTGCTTAAAAGACAAAAAAACCTGCCGCTAAAAGGGCAGGTTTAGACACGTAGTCTCTGCGGTAGCCAGGCTATCATAGTGCTGGTAAGCACCTTAGACCATATGGCTTTGCGTCCCTATCTTTTGACAGGTTTGCCCTTAGCGCTGATAATTTAATTGTTATTTACAACAACACAGCAATTATTTAGTGTTGAGAGGAAACACCGAAGGAATCTTTTATCCATAATAGATTGAGTTTATGAATAAATTTACTCCTTTTCGTTTATCAAGGGAGTAAATTTATCCCGGCGGGATGACCGCATGTCCAACCCGAACTGGTCTAATCTGGCCTCCCTCCGACTGACATTGTATAATTGACAAATTCAGAAAAAATCGCCTAGATACTTAGACTTGTCATCTATGCCTTCATTAATCTAGGCGAAAGAGAAGGTATGTCAGATCCTGCCTAGGGAATCCAACATACGGGATTCGCTAAGTGATAATTAACTTTGAGATTGTCTTTTTTTACTAACAAAACGTCCAATAGCAAAAGTTATTAAACCTATAACTAACACTCCTACAAACGCCGATAAAAGGTAACCAAGCGCCTGTTGCCAGAATGTTTGGTCGTATCCTGCAATGCCATAGTCTTTGAGTACTGCATGATTCCAAAAATCGCCAAATTTTTGGAATCCCTCTGGAACAAATCCAAGTTTTGACTGTATGTCATCTCCACCCCATTCGCCCCAAGCAGCTCCTGATGCCAGAAGCCCCAATGGAGTAAATACAGCAATGACCATTGCAGTTACCACAGCCTCGACCGGCCCTGCCACGATCATATGAGCAAAAAGCATTGCCGGTACAGCTACACTCAGTCCATAGGGGCTATAAAGCGCAGTCCCGTTAGCTGTATGTAAAAGAAGCGGCTGCAACCCAAACTCTATGCCTGCACAAACAGCAGCGACGCAAAGGCCGATGTATCCCCCTATAGCTGCCCCAATCCAACGGCGTTTTGACGAATACACTATTCCCAGCGATAAAACTGTAAATGGCATAGCTTAGGAACGGTAGCACAATAGCCATGTTGAATATGTTTGCACCTGAGCCAAAATGCCGCCATCACCGAAAAAGATTGCTTGAATCACTAAAGCGATAGCAACCCCAATCGCAGCGGTCCAAGGACCAAAGAGGATAGCTAATAATGACCCACCCACCGCATGTGCCGTTGTTCCGTCAGGAATAGGGACATTAAACATCATAAGCGTGAAGGAAAAGGCATTTTTGTGGTTAGGTATTTTTATTGAAGCCCCCCTTTCAAACAAACAAACAAAAAACCACGAAGCAGACTCTAATGAGTCAAACCTCCATGGTTTTTGCAAACACCTTCATGGTCTTGCTCTGCAATATCATTTTTCTACAACCCTTCGTGAATTCCTGCCAAATATTTCCTCGTAAAATAAAATATATTCTTCTCACCTAGGGATCACGAAAGTGCTGTATAATTTAATTTATATGCCTTTTACCCCGAGTTTGGCGACAGTTTCTTCCAGCACAAAGTCAACCACCTCTTCAAATCCTGCTTCTTCCTAGATACTATTTTATTTCTGTGCTACTGCAGCTCCACGCCACATAATTTAAAGCAATTTCAAAATCTAAAAAATATTAAAAACCTCATAAAAAAATTAAAATGGAGAAGGGATTAACACTTCTGTGTAGAATACATTGCCATAGCCAAATATTAATTATAAACAAAAAGACCATGGAGGTCTTGACTAGACATTAAGTCTGGTCATTTTTTCTCTCCATGGTCTTCTTTGTTTTACTAAGGAGGTGATTATAGGCATATGAACCCATGCCAGATATCTTTCCATAGTTTGTAATGTAATGAATTCCATGTTCCAAAATGCTTTCAAAATCTCCCTGCATCTTACGTGCGAAAATGTCAACTCATAATCCCTAAGGAAGTTTGGGTTGGAAAACCCGCCAATTTGATGGGCTATGGCATGAATATATCCTACCCCGGCGTTATTAAAGGACATTCCGGCCATGAATTCAGCGTACATCTTTTTCTCTCTGGCTTCTGTGTCGTTGCCGTTGGCAGCGGCTTTTCTTAAATAGTTAAAAACCAGCTTAATGGCTACCAGAGCCAGGGCGTCCGTAACGGGCGTGGCTTTAAAAGAAACATAAGCTTCAATGGCATTGGTCAACACGTCAATACCTGAAGAAATCGTTACTTCCCTGGGCATGGTAGTCATTAAGGAAGGGTCGTTGACCGTTAAGGTAGCGAGCGTCTACGAGTCCACGATGTTCATTTTACCTTCCGTGATTTATCAGAGATAATATCAAAAATCGCCACTTCTGCGCCGGAGCCGGAAGTAGTATTTATGATGACCCAGGGGAGGGTAGCCTTGGGAACCTTGTTTAATCTCTCATAATCAGCAATTTTGCCTCCGTTTGCCGCCAACAGGGCTATGCTTCGCGCAATCATGATTGGTGCCCCCGCCTACCGAGATTATAAAGTCAAAATCTTTTCTGAGAAGATTGCCCTTTTTGAGGTGGTCTAAACCATTTTCGACAAATGAAATAGTCGGGTTGGGATGTTCTACTCCGTCAAAAATGCTGTAGGTTATAACGGCATCCTTCAAAATCAGTTCTACTTTTCCCACATGACCTAAATTGACCAAGTTTTTATCGGTAACAATGAGTGCTTTTTTGTATCCTTTGGCGTGTAATTCTTGGCCAAAATTATTCAGGCATCCTGTTCCCATGAGGTTAATGCTGGGCATGTAAAAATAGGTTGGTTTTTACATGAAAACTAATCCTCCTTTATTTTCAACTAAGGCCTGTAGACGGGTGGTCTAATTAAATAATCCTTGATTTTACCGTATTCGAGATACTCATCATATATCTTCATTTCTTCACCCATAAAAGACATGAACAAATCCCTGAGTTTCGGCGAAGTACTGTGAATAAAGGCCATGGTATGAACCGGTAAAAAGGCCTGAATGCCTCTTAGTATCCGTCTGTAAATCTGCCTGTCCGATATCAGCTCGGAATTTACCGTCTTTTGGGTTTGTTTTGGTGGCCTGAGAGGTAAAGGAATGCCATAGTTCAAAAGCTCTTTTTCTAATAACTTGATATGCTTAGTAAGAGTCTTGTTACCAGAATTAAGGACTAACTTTAAATCATCATCTTTAACGAAGCTGTTTAAAAGATTGGTAACATATATGACGTTATATCTCTGCATCAAATGATTCCAGAGATGGTAAACCTCGCTTACATTTATGGTTCTTTGTTTATCCCTGAGAGACTTGTCCATTTCAAAGATTTTTCCAATATACTTAAATATCTTCATGATATCAACCTCGAATTTTTTTTAATTTTATGGACGATAGACAGGCGGTTGATTTAAAAAGCCTTTTAATTTACCGTATTCAACCAGCATTTCCTGTAATTCCATAGTCAAGAGTAAGTGATTTTTTAAGCCTTTTCTGACATCAGGGGTGGTACTTTGCATAAAGCCGATGCCAAGAATAGGAAAAAATGCGGCAATAACTTCATAGAACATTTGAAAAATGTCCCTGTCTCTAACAGCCTCTATATGAACTGTCGAACTTACGTCTTCCGGCGGCCTCATGGGAAAAGGCAAATCGTAATCGCGCATTAATGCTTCCATATCATCAATTCCTATGACAAGGCCTTCTTTGACCTTATTTTTAATTATTGTTAAATCATTATCTTCAATCATATGTTCAAAAATCTGGATGGTTTCCAAGGCATCCAACTTGGTGACTAAAACATCCCAAATATAAAAAACTTCTACTACATTAATAATTCTTTGTTTTTCCCTGGCTGACTTACCGATATCAGCTACTTTTTGCAATTTATCCATTAAATCTACTATTTTTAACACCCCCTTTTGTTTCTCGCTTTCTTATAATTTCCTGAATCTTACTCTATTATACTTTTAGTAATAAAATGTATCCGGATTAGCGAATACATCACCTAACAACGCTGGAAACGGCTCCGCGGTCCTCTGTGCTCTCTGTTGTCGCTGCGTTTTCTTTTTGCATTCTTTGTGGGCAGTAATTCTACGATAAATTATAAGAAGCAGGCATAAACCTGCTCCTGGCTTCGCTTGCTAACACCCTTCAGTCTTAAAATCCTTGATCAGCTTATTCAGTGCGCGTTTTTCAATTCTTGAGACATAGGACCTTTTGAGAATAGGTTCACATAAACTATAGCCGTGGCACTGCCAAAAATAGAGTGACCGATAAAGGCACTTATATTAGAAAAAGTATCTTTTGGGGCTGAAGCTGTAGTAAACGGGATATTATGATAAATCAACCCATACAGAAATATCCAGGATAACAATCCAACTTTTAATAATATAGTTTTTGCCCTCTCCACTCTAACAATAATCCAGAAAGGGCAGGCATAAAACGCCTGTTGAATATTACGGTTTTAGAACAAACCTGATTGCGAACAAAGGGCAACTTTAAGTTGACGGGCTTTGGCTGGGTCCAGTCCATCTGCTAGTAACGGTGACAAAAGTTGTACCCTCCCGGCGGCAATCTCTTCCGCTTTCTTCTGATCTTTCATTGCTAACGCCTCCATTTCGTGGGATTAGCATGATTCTATCTCAGATGAAGGTGGACATGAATGCAGAACGGGTATGTCTCCAACGGTGAGAATTCGCGATCGGTTGGACAGTTCTACTCATCCATCCGTCTGCGGTACCGACAAACTGTCCAAGGAGTTGGAGTGCGGACTGTGGTCGATCGGACGAGTTCTCCACAGAAAGGTTGAAACGAATCGAGATAGACTGTAAGCAGCCTTGGGCGTAGACTACCCACATGAAAAACCAGAGTTTCCAACGTGAGAGGGTTGATTCATCCACTGCAATGTCTCTACGTGGTGGTTCGTTTAAAACACCCTCGATGATTTCCGCATCATAGCGTTTGTAAGGAACGAGCATGTCCGGCAATTCATGGTGAATCTTGAAACATGACTCACAGCGTAGTCTACGAATGATAAGTATTAATCTTCCTCCAGAACTTTGATACCATAACCGATGACGACTGCCTATGACGATTAAGAGTTTTTCACAACAAGGGCAAGGTACGCTTTCCGCACTCCTAACAAAAAACGCCAGTCTTATCTTTCTTCTCAACTAGCGAATAATTTGATACAATGATCATGTTGTTAATGGGAAGACGTCTCTAGTGATGCTGTTGTAGCAGTACCACATCTAACTAGAGGCGTCTTTCTCCTTTCTTCAAGGATATAACGTCATGGTCATTATATTCGTCAACTTAGGGACAGGCAAGACCGTCAGCTTTCGGACTTTTTAATTCAGCGTTAACACTTTTGCCTTTTCTATCATTTTATATTTCACTTGCAGTTTCGTCTTCTGATCAGTATAGATCTACACTTTTTTATCTTGAACATACTTAAGCGCAATTCTTCAAGTTCAGACACATTATTCCTCCCAACTGGTTCAGGGATTAATATGCCAGAACAATTTGATCACCCGAACATTTGCGCCTGGGTGATCTAAAAATAAGTACTATACAAATAATATACTCCTGCGATTCCACCTGGGATTGCACACGCTATAATGTATGCGACTATCGTTGGTTTGATTAGATCCTTCCACACACTATACCCAGCCATATACGTTTCTCACCTCTGCGTATATCCTTCCCTAACCCATACGTCTCTTATTCGGATACCATTTGGATATAAAAAAGGACCCCACCGTTACCGATGCGAGCCAATGAGTAGGACGAGCAAATTTACAAAGGATATTATGCCTGCGACCCGGGTTTTTATGCTACTCGTATAGACAAATGCCTCTCTTCAGCCATTTCTGCTAATAGACTATATTAATGGAATCAGCAGAACGGAGGTTAAGTAATGTTTAACCTTAATGCGCTCGATGAACAATGTCCAAAGTGTAACGGTAAGGGTGGGATTAAAAACGCCACGTGGTATCATAACTGGTCCATACGAAACTTTAAGTTTCAAATTTTGATGGCTAAGGATAAATTAATTTAAATATAAATAAGGTTCCACCTCAACCCGATCCATTCTCTTTTTTTTGCAGGAATTGTCATGGCAGGGGTAAAACTTACAGCAGAGGGGGAACTGCTTATGGAGTTTGTGAGGTTTTGGCTGAATCCGTATTATTAACTTATTTTTATATACATCTTTTCCAAGCTATATAAAACTCGTTAATTTAATAGGTCTAATTTTTCGCTTATACTTACCACTCTCGGATCCGTAAGTTCTTTATCAGTTGCAATTTTTTGCATTTGTATTCTCAATTCTTCAATTTGTTCACGGACCATGAGTTTCACCTTGAAACATCTTCTTTCTGTAAACATATAGGTTGGATATTCTAATATAATACCATAGTAACATCAACCGTATAAAAGGTAATGGTATTGTCGAAATATGTTAAAAGAGTATGGTCCCCGCATCGCGCCTGGGCCTTACTCTTTTATCTAATCTTATACAAATACCATTTGGGTATAAAAGAGGCCCCCACCGTTTTTGGGTGAGAGCGAAGCTAAAGGGGAGATGTGTCTTATGAATTATCATGCCCGGGATTTGGTTTATTATACGAGGGAGTGAATAGACAAAACATACCAGCTTACAGACTCACTACTTGGATATAATAGGATTAGAATGGTAGATGAGGCTTCTTGAAGAAATACAGCCACACCAACTTACAAGAAGTTATTTGTTCCATTTTATGTAACCAAAAGGGGGAGAGTTTAACGGGCTCCCCTTTCTACATCTTATACAAAAATCAATTGCACGTACTCAACTCAAACTCGATCTCGAACGGCCTTAAGTCTCCATTGATCTCGGTGCTGGATGAATTTACAAATAAGATATAAGACAAACTGAAAAAAAATAATGATAATTAATGCGGAGAAGGACAATTGGATAGAAATATATTAAAAGCATCAGAGAATTTTGAGATAATAGGAAAACACTTGACATAAAAGGAGGTCACTTTGTTGAAATTAACGTTTCCACACATGGGAAACCTTTGGATTATGGCACAAACGCTCTTTGAATCGGTCAACATAGATGTTGTTGTGCCTCCAGAAAACAGCAAGCGTACCATTACGCTTGGTACCAAATTTTCACCTGAATCCGCTTGCCTCCCTCTTAAACTTAACCTGGGTAACTTTATTGAGGCGGCGGAAAAGGGCGCTGATACGATTGCAATGACCGGAGGAAACGGGCCTTGTCGTTTCGGCTATTACGGAGAAGTTGAACGTCAAATTCTCAAGGATGCAGGATACCCTTATGATGTGGTGATTCTTGAACCGCCGGATGGAAGTTTTCTTGGATTAGCTCAGCGCATCCGCTATTTGGTAGGCAAAAAAGTTTCTTGGGCTAAAATTCTTCAGGCAATGCGATTCGCCTATCAAAAAATTATTGCTTTGGATCAAATTGAAGATATGATCCATGCAGCGCGACCACGATTAGCTCAAGAAGCAGAGAAATTATACGTCGAAGCAAAAAGACGAATGGCCCAAACGATGAGTTATACAGGAGTACAAGAAGTGGTCCGTTGGCTTAAAGAAAGTATTGGTGAACGGCAATTAAGTCATCAGAATACTGATTCGGATGAATCTATCGGAGAACCTCTACGTATTGGCATAGTAGGAGAAATTTATACTGTTCTCGATCCGTTTAGTTCTGCAGATGTTGAACAGCAGCTTGGTCAATTGGGCGTTCACGTCGACCGCTCGATTTATTTATCCGGGTGGGTAGGAGAAAACGTATTCCGAGGGTTAATTAATGGGTACCGCTCCATGAATTCTTACCATAAGCTAGCCAAGCCCTATTTGAACCATTTCGTGGGAGGACATGGTCAAGAAAGTGTAGGGGCTGCCGTAAAGTTTGCCCAGGAAGGGTTTGATGGGGTTATTCAGCTATTCCCTCTTACCTGCATGCCTGAAATAGTAGCTTCTGAGGTTTTACCTAGAGTTCAGAACGATTATCAAATTCCGATTATGAAATTAATCATGGATGAACATACTGGACATACAGGGGTACAGACGCGACTGGAAGCGTTTGTAGATTTGTTAGAACGATCACGCATAAATAAATCGAGAAACATAACCAGTGAAGAAGTAATAAACTTAGCTGGAAAATAAATATGTTTACCTCAACAAAAGGGGTCTACTCTTCATCCCGATAAAGATCAACATAAAGGTTGCCATTAGTAGCCAGCACAGCAAAAGCAACATCCTCTGTGTTTTTAATTCCCTTTTTATTGAGTTCTTGATAGAGCCACTCATGGTTTAAGCCACTTTGTATGAGATTTTTTCCAATTATTTTACCATCCAAGATTACCTCGGTTGCAAGTCCTTCATAACTGGTTGACAAATTTAGATCTTGGGGAGTTAATGGCCTAAATTGTGATTTTAGCTGAACGCTCAATTTCCCGCTTGGCTCAAGAATAGAAAATTCAACTTGATCTATATCAAAAATTTTTTCCTGTCTGAGTTGCTGAACTAAATAATCAAAAGAATAGTTTAACCCAGCCATATTATTTTCTAGGATCTTTCCATTTTTAATTAAAATAGTGGGTTCGCCAGCTAGAACTCTACGAAGTGGCTCGTATTTTAGAGAAAAATATGCGACTAACACGATAATTAGTGTTGTAACTGTTATGGAAAGAATAAAATTTAAGATACCTATCTTAAGATTAAAGGCTAGGTTACCTGCAATAGTCCCAAGTGTTACTCCTGCTACATAATCAAAATAAGTAAGGTGCGCTAGACTTCTTTTTGTTAAAAATTTGGTGGCTGCAAGAAGTAGTATCAGTGCTAAAACTACTCTTAATATTATGGTAAAAGGCTCAAACAAAGGAAATCACCTCCATTGGAAGTCCTCAGGGGAAAATTATTTCAATTTACATTTTAGAGCTCTATTGGCTTAGTATGCTCTCTATATGTTTCTAAGGATCCTTAGTTAGGTTATCATTACATCTTATACAAATACCATTTAGGTACAAAAGAAGCCCCCACCGCGTTCCCGATGAGAGCAATGAGGAGGAATAAAGGCCCTGAGGGATATTGTACCCGGGATTTGGTTAATCATACGATAATTATGGAATGAAAAGCGAGAATAACCATAAAGCCCTGGCAGACGTGGCTCTTTTGATTACACATGGTAGAATTGTTTGTAGATGAAGGTATTTCTTGCAACAGAGGGGCTATCCAATTACGCTATTACTTTTAAATGGGCGTAAAGTTTTTTGGATACTCACAATAAAAAGTAAACTATTTAAGTCTCTTTATTATTGGTACTTAAAAACTTTAACTTTATTGTATTGCTACTAAGGGCATCCCGACGACAACGTTTGGGCATTTCTTAAATCGAATGCGCAAAGGGGAACTTAAAAAAATATTAATCATCGCAACCGGTGCCCTATTATCACCCATGTCTTTTCAGCAGAAAGAAAGTATTCCATCGGTTGCTCATGCGGTAAGTATCGAACTATAAGGAGCTGTCACAATGGAAAAATTTCTATGGGCTTTTTTGGTTGGAGGAGCTATATGTGTCATCGGACAATTATTATTAGATGGTCTTAAAGCCGGGCAACAGCCCACTTGTATGCATGATAAATCAACTTTATGATTTGTGCGGCGGTTATGCTCCCTCTCTAAGGACATTTAGGTCTTAATGTGAGCTCTTTCATTACAGTATCGTGAGTCTCATTAATTACCCGTTCCTTGATCTCCCCTGCCCTACGGGCTACATAACCATTAATTGGAAGTGCTGCTCCTTGGATGATATAACGCCCTCCAACTCGTCATTATTCCATAGTGGGTTAGCCCCATTGAACCGAGATTGACGGAAGGCTTATCCAACCGTCTTCAAGACCT
>NZ_JYNH01000081.1 GCF_000960765.1 Desulfosporosinus sp. I2
AAGCAAAATAGTTTTTAAAGCATTTGTCTTCGTAGTTTCCCATGCCCGTTTCTGAAACCGCCATCATGGCTAACCTGGCTGCATTGGCTTCACCGGCTTCGCGCATTAGGTCAATGATATGATCCACTTGTTCTTGCGTGAAGTCTCTTAGGGCTTCTTGGGCTTGGCGTGCAGCTCGAACCAAATTTCGGGCTTCTTGTAAGGAACATAGGTCTCGATCAAGTTCCATTACGAGCGGCACCTCCCTTTTGTTAGAATTTTAGGCCGTTTTCACAGACGTCGATCACGGCTCTTTGGAACGCTTCACAGGCCGATTTACAGGCACTTTGGGAGCCGGTTAGGAGTCCCCCACCAAAGTTGGTTTCGGTCGGTGGTCCGTAAAAGGCTTTCATCGTCACTTCTGCAGCTTTTAAGGCGGCGTCAAGTCCATACATGGCTTCGATCGGAGGCGCGATCAGGTAGGATAGCGCTTCCCCTTCTGGGATTCCCGCCAATTTGGAAAGGTAGCTTCCGGTTCGCGACACGGTGTGCGGGAACCAGGCGGTTTTTCCGCCGTCACTGGTGTAGAACCAGCATTCGTTTTCCAGGTGGTCAATACAGGCATCCACTCCGGCTCTTACTTCGGCTGGGTTCGGCCCAGCTAGTATGCCTATAATTTCTCCGGATAAGGGCCCCGAGGCTCGTGCTGCTCCACAATAGAAGCTTTTGGCATACACGACTTCTACTTCCGCTTTTTTGGTCGCTTCGTCTAAGGCGACGTAGGTCGAATCATCAATGTCAGCGGTGATCATCCCGATTGAGCGTTGATAGCCTGTGAGACCTAATTTTTCGGCTAGATCGGGGGCCACGTTGGGAATTAATCGGACAGCTAATACTTTTGGCTTTATGGGCTCTATCATGATTACCCTCCCTATGAATGCCGGACGCTTTTTTAGCTCCGACGATTTAACTCGTTTCATGGCTCCCACTATGAGTGGGAGTTAAACGTTAAAGGTTCAGCTTGAGCTAAACAACGTTACTTTGTGTTCTCTACGTTTTTAGTTTTCGGCTTTTCTTCGATGACCGGTAATTTAGGTAGAATGGCTTCAAGTTCCTGATGGGGGCGAGGGATTACGTGACAACTGATGAGTTCTCCAACTCGCTCTGCTGCTGCAGCCCCAGCATCGACGGAGGCTTTAACGGCTCCCACGTCTCCTCGGACCATGACGGTGACTAAGGCTCCTCCAACTTTTACTTTTCCAATTAGGGTGACATTCGCTGCTTTAACCATAGCATCCGCTGCTTCGATGGCTCCTACGATTCCACGGGTTTCTACCATTCCTAGGGCAACTAGATCTTCTCTTATAGCCATTTGCTTTTACTCCTTTCACTCTCTAGCACTATTAATGCGTAAATATTCTTTTCACTCTCACATCCCATTATATAAGGACAGCTTGAAGTTATCCATAAACTCTTTTGTCGTTAAGCCTCCTAGTAGCATAAGCGACGTCCATAATAACCTTGCCAACAAAAGAATAGATTGCGACCTTCTACTCAAGATTAACGCCCGATGCCTTAGCCTTTAGTATTTTTTTTATTAAACTGGCTAAGTGGGCGCCCGCTTCCGCCGCAGGAGTTCCGCCTTTGTGAATATTACTGATCACGGTTCGTTCACTCTCTACCATCCCTAATCTTGGATTATATGCCATATAGGCACTCATACTCTCGGCCGTTCCCAGACCGGGTCGTTCTCCGATTAGGATCACAGCAGCTTCGGGTTTCAGTTCTTCACCAATTGTATCCATCACAGCAACCCGACCATGTCGAACAAAGATTGTTGTTCCCAGCTTCACGCCCATTCCTTCAAGGCCCTGTGTTAAAGCTGGAAGAAGATTTGGAATGTTAGCTTCAACTGCTTTACTAGAAAGCCCATCGGAAACTATGATTTGGACCATGGCACCCTTTGGGCACCTTTTCGAGAGTATTTCTAAATTCTCAGCGTCAAGTTTTCGTCCTAAATCTGGCCGTGTAAGATATTCATCTTTCGACTGGCAAAGGGTTTGAATGGAAACCATATTATACTTTACTGGGAAATCTTCAGGTACTTCACCGAGTACAGAGTCTTGCGCTACTGCATGATCTGCTCGGAAACGAAGTAACGTATCTGTCAAAGGACGGGGACCACTACGCCAAACTCCGATGCGAGCGGGGGTTGAAAGCTTCATTTCTTCATAGAGTGCCTTATTAACTGGATTGGGTACTTGCAAATAACGTTGCAAATCGATTTCTGTTAAATCTGTTATCTGACATTCATCAATATTCGATGAATTTGTTAACGGTAAAGTACTATACAAAGGTTGAATTTTTCCTTTTCCATCCCTTTAAGGAACTCTTCTACGATGTGGCGAACACTATCTTCCAAGCTCATTTTTTATCCCCCCTTACCTTGTAAATATCGTCGCATCTCCAGCACGGCCCGTAAGCTTCCCCTTAGCTAGAATTCCCATTGATTCTGCCCAAGTCTCAAATTCAGGTAGTGGTCTTAGGTTAAAAAGTTCTCGTAACGTCGCAATATCATGGAAACTAGTACACTGGTAATTTAACATCACATCATCCCCCATAGGGATCCCCATAAAGTAAGTACAGCCTGCTGCTGCGAGCAGAGTTGCCAGATTTTCAATATCATTCTGATCTGCTTTCATATGGTTGGTATAACAAGCATCAACCCCCATTGGTAAACCGGTAAGCTTACCCATAAAATGGTCTTCAAGACCTGCCCTGGTCACTTGCCGAGTATCATAGAGATATTCCGGGCCGATAAAGCCAACGACAGTATTTACTAAAAACGGGTTATAATGACGGGCTAGCCCATAACATCGTGCCTCTAAAGTTACTTGATCAGCACCATGATGAGCCTCAGATGAAAGTTCCGAGCCTTGTCCTGTTTCAAAATACATAATATTAGGACCTGTCGCACAACCCTCTTTTAAGCCAAGAGCATACGCTTCATCTAGAATTTCTTGACTGACTCCAAATGCCTCATTCCCACTCTGTGAGCCAGCAATAGATTGGAATAATAAATGAACAGGCGCCCCTTTTCTCAAGGCCTTCATTTGAGTGGAGATATGTGCTAAAACACAAATTTGAGTAGGAACCTTCCACTCCTCAACAAACTGATAAAGAGTTTCCAAGCTACGTATAGTAGCTGGAACAGAATCGTCAACAGGATTCAGTCCAATCACTGCGTCCCCAACACCATAGGACAACCCTTCGCGCAAACTGGCTAAAATCCCATCAACCCCATCTGTTGGGTGATTCGGTTGCAGCCGAGAAGCTAAGCAACCTTTTTTTCCTATCGTCGTATTACAATGGGCCAAATTTTGAATTTTAGCAGCCCCTAATATTAAGTCGAGATTACTCATAAGTTTGGTAACTGCGGCGACCATCTCTGAGGTGAGACCGCGACTAATCCTTCGGAGATCAGATCCGGTAGTTTCAGTTCTAAGAACATACTCTCGGAACTCTGCAACACTCCAATTCTTAATCGTGTGATAGATAGGCTCATTGACATCAGCATCAATGAGGCGTGATACCTCATCTTCCTCAAGCGGTACGACCGGATTTCTCCGCAAATCTTCCAAAGTTAATTCCGATAGAACTCGTTTTGCAGCGATCCGCTCTGCAGCATCTTCGGCTGCAATACCAGCGAGAATATCACCTGACTTAATTTCGTTCGCTTTTGCCAGAATATCTTTAACATCTTTAAAATTAAACGTTTGACCAAAAAGTCGTGTCTTTAGCTTCACAATTTCACATCCCTTCTGCAGTGTCTATCAATTAGCAAAAACTAATGTCTTAACAATCACAGGTACGGCATCTTGATATGGTAATGGTTTAGCAATATCCAGAAAGTCTCCAAAGGCCAGCTCGATACCATCCAAACAAACCAGTGGAATAGAAGGGAGAAGTCTTTGCAGGGTTTGTCCCAGCACTTTAGCAATATCTTGTTGAGCGATAATCACTTTTGGCTCTCCTTTAATTAAGGGTAGTTCGCAGGCAAGAGTTTCTGCTAAGGTGAGAATCGTTAGAAAGTCTGTATTGTCCAAGGATGGTACAACCAGCGCTACTGTGCGGTAGAAAGAGTATTTCTCTGCGGATTTGAGCCACGATAACTTTCCTGACGCCTCCCATTCCGGGTAGACTGCTGGCACATTCCGTAACGGAAGTGTATGTTTGCTAACCGTAATGGTCGATCCTGATACATTGACCGTGTGGGCTCCAGCCCCAAGTACTGTGGCATGGATCGTCTCAGAACCTTCATGGACGAGAAGGGATGAATAAATCCGACTTTTCTGAAATGCCTCTGCCAAGAGTGGCCCAACATCCCCATGGATCCACCATTCCTTAATTCCAGGAAGATAGATATACTTGGCAACCCCTCCGGAAAAAACCACTCCGTCAAGCTTCACATCCGGTAGCAAATTCGTCATTATTAGGGGTCTATCTTGAGGAAGTATAGGTTCTTGGAAAATAACTCGTTCAACACATTCCACCATACTCTGTATACAGGTTTGAATAACAGCCAATTCATCCCCACTTTGGGCCTGATAACGGTTCGGATAGCATCGATTTATAATCTTCTGAGTGGGAGTGGAAATGTAGCTTAAACGGTGCGTCAGCGGATCTACCTCCATAAGACGACCGCCAACATTAATACACGCCGTCCCTATGCACTTGCCCCGATCAAAATAGGCAATATTTGTAGTCCCTCCACCGATGTCGATGTTGGCAATACATGCATGTAAGCGCTTGGAGAGCGCCTCGGCTCCCGATCCTTTTCCAGCGATTAAACTTTCGAGATCTGGTCCAGCCGTTGCTACAACAAAATCTCCGGCATACGCTGCCAATGAATGGATAATTTCTGAAGCATTTTCCTTTTTAGCAGTCTCCCCCGTAATAATAATGGCGCCGGTGTCGATTTGTTCAGGGCTTACTCCAGCTTTCTCATATTCCTTCGCAACAATTTCACGAAGTGCAGCACCGTCTACATGTTGACGATCTTCAAAGGGAGTAAAGTGAACCTTACCCATATAAGAGATACTTTTGTGGCTAATTTCTACTTTTGGCACTTGGCTACCAGGCATTACATTGACTAGGGTGAGCCGCGAAATGACCAACTGAGTCGTTGTTGTTCCGACATCGATCCCTACGCTGACTAATGTCATCTCTTTTGCCATGATTATTTTTTAGGCACCTCTCCCTGCATACTCCTAAGAAATTCAGTCATCAAAACGACTCTACTAAACGGTTAAAGCTAAATCTTTAAAATTGTAGTATGGCAAAGACATAAACCACAGTGAGCCTTTACAAAGTTGCAAACTCAATAAAAATTCATAGGCCCTTCATCCTATCCCAGTTACCCGGACGAGATGAAGGGCCCTATTGCCCGCTATTACTTTGTAAAATATCTAATAAGACGGGTCTGCGCATCATTCTTCTGAAAGCAGATCATAATTTTATAATTCGCTACTAATTCCATTATTCCTTCTATATTAAATAGTTTCCTCGAAATATTTGCGAGTTTTCACGGAGTCACTATACTGAATGATGATGTGTATCTGGGGCAATATAGTCAATGTCTTTATTATCGTCAAATGCTGATTTTGGTCCTTTAAACCAATGACGTACACTAATCAAATACCAGGGGATAAGAAAAGCCCAGACGATTAATAAGACTACTCCCGTAAAGTTGAAATTACTCACTGTTATCGGATAGGATACAGGCAGCATAAACAGGATGCCACCAAAAACTGTCCAGAGAATTGCTACCCATCCAATTAATGGGCTCCATGATCCGAGAGTCCACGGGCCACTCTTAAAACGATCCTTATGAATATTTCTTAAGAATACAGGAATAACGTAAGCAATATATAGTCCAATAACCGCAATAGAGGTTACGGCTGAATATACCACGGTACTAAATAATGCGGGCAGCGCAAGAATAAAGGCTAAAGTAATGGATAGATATAACGCGTTTAAAGGAACGTGACGATCATTTAACTTATACCAGATCTTAGACTTAGGCATTCCATCATCACGTGCGAACGCAAAAATCATTCGCGAATTAGAGGTTATAGAAGCAGTTCCACAGAAAAATTGAGCAACAATGGCAATTAAGAACATTAATGTTCCAATAGTACCCCCTAAACGCGTTGTCAGAATGTAGAGCACCGCATTTGTGGAACCTAGAGTATCCTGTAGATCAGGCATAGCAACTAGAAAGCCAATAATAAGTAGGTAGCCTGCAATAGCCGATACGACCACCGACATCAGAATTCCACGGGGTGCAGTCATTTCAGCCCCTTCAGTCTCTTCTGAAACGTGAGCAGAAGCGTCATAACCTGTAAATGTATAAGAAGCAACTAACAATCCTAATAAGAAACCGTACCAATAAGGAAACCCTGTACCTGTAAACTGGGTATGATACATGAAGTTTAGAGGATTCTCATGATGAGGAGCAAAGAACAGTAAAGCACCTACGATTACTATAACTCCTCCGATATGCCACCAGGCACTTATATTATTTAAAGAGGATACCAAATTGATGCCCCTAGAATTGATATAAGCTTGAAGCATCAGAATCACGGCATAGATTACTAAAGTTGCTATGGAACCTGCCTGTCCATCGGCTGGAATAATAGAAAAATATTGATTTAACAAAGCATCCACAAACATCGCTAACCCATAGTCAATACCAGCTGTTACGGCAATTTGGCCAATTACGTTAAACCATGCTGTAAACCAACCCCAGCCAGATCCTCCTAATTTGGAGGCCCAATAATAAAGCCCACCAGCTGTAGGATATGCTGAGGCAATCTCTGCCATTGAAGCAGCTACAGCAATCGCAAAGATACTTACGATTGGCCAACCATAAGCCAATGCTGATGGACCTGCAACATTAAGTCCAAAGCCAAACAGTGTCAGGGTCCCAGCAAGTACAGAAATAATGGTAAATGAAATTGCAAAATTTGTGAATCCGCTCATTGATCGAGCTAATTCTTGTTTATAACCAAGTTCATGCAATCGTTTTAGGTCTTGCTTAACAATTTCGTCTCGTGATAATTTTGACACAATCCTCACTCCCTTAAAATAAATATTGTCCAGAAATCCCTGAAATTCATCCTGGCTGTTTTTATGAAAACTTTCTGAACTTCACCCCCTTTCTAAAAAAACTAGATCAATAACCGGAAAACCAAAACCACCTCCCTTAATCGTATAAATAACTGATAGAACTGTAATCAATATTCTTAAAGCCCTTCAAGCTCATCCAGCAAATATTGGATGACTTGAAGGGCTTTATTGCCCACTATTCCTTTGTGAATTAATAATTCGTCACTTATCAAAAATATTCCTGTTATATTTATGCAATATTAATATTTTTCTGAAAATTTCTTTATACAAACTAAAAAGCCCTTCAAAATATCAAGTCAGTCTTGATATTTTGAAGGGCCACATTGCCCAAACCTTATCCTTAAGCTAGAAAATAAATGTTATCTTGGTTGCTAAATTTTATTATTCGCCATTAATATGTTAATTCCTTTATTAATAAAAAATAAATTTTCTAAACTCCAGAAGACATTATTACTTAAAAGAGTGACCCTTCCATGAAGTTTGTTTCAGAAATTTAAGATAATCCTTAAGCGAAAACTGTTATAAAATCAAAGACCTTTCATCCATCTCGGTAATTCTGGATGGGATCAAGATTTATTTTTTTTAAAAGCTTTAGGATCCCCATGCACAATTTGAGTTGCAAGTTTTATGACCGTAATGCGAAGATCCATGGCCTGATGAATAAGCAATTGATGCGCTTCATAATCACTGATTCCATTACGTTCTGCGAGTATAGCACGGGCACGGGCGATTAATTTTTGACTTTGTAATTCCAGTTGGGTGTTTTCTAATTTCGTACGGACATCTTGCAACTCTCTCCAGCGAGCATAGGCAATTTGAATTGCAGGAAGAAGATCTCGTTCGGTTATTGGTTTGACAAGGTAGCCATACACGCTTACTTTCTCTGCCCTATTAATAAATTTAGACTGACTGTAGGCAGTAAGCAATAAGACGGGAATGTTCATAGAATGTAAGACTTTAGCCACTTCCAACCCATCTAGCCCTGGCATCATCACATCCAGAATCGCTAAATCTGGAGCCAAAGACTTCGCCAATTCTACTGCTTTCAAGCCATTATTTGCTTCGCCGCAAACAATATGTCCAGCCCCTTGCAACATTTCTTTAATATCTAAGCGAATTAGTGCCTCATCGTCTGCAATTAAAATGGATAGTTCGCTCATAACTGCCCCTCCGAACTATGTTTTGGAAAGCTAACCGTTACAATAGTCGCTCTTTCTATACGTTCCATTCTAAACTCTCCACCTAATTGATCTCCCACTAATGAATCAACAATCTGTAAACCCAAGCGCCTTTGTTTTACTTTATCGAAAGGTACATCTGGATCCGGCCCATTGTCTTTTATTGTAAGGTAAATCGTTCCTCTTTTTTCGGAGATAGATAGGATAATTAGGCCCTTTTCTAAGAAACGAATTCCATGTTTAAAACTGTTTGTCAAAAGTTCATTAATGACTAAAGCTAACGGAACAGCTTGTATACTCGGCAAATGAAGAGTTTGTCCTTCGACATGGGCCTCAATGCTCTGCTCAGGCGACATGGAGCTTTCTAACAAACTACTAAGAATGCGCTGAGAAAGTTCCCTTAAATCAACCGAGTCACGATCTTGGCAGGCAAAAACATCATGAACCATGGCAATAGAGATTATTCGGTTGATACTTGCCGAAAACTCAGATTTTACAACGTCTAAATCCGACCTCCTCATCTGCAAACGAAGTAAAGCTGCAACATTTTGGAGATTATTTTTAACTCGGTGGTGAATTTCTCGTATTACCGTACTCTGGGCACTTAGTTCCTGTTCTTTTTTGCGAAGGTCTGTTATATCCCTAAACGATATTACACAACCACTTAGATCTCCATAAGTCACTAGTGGAAACGCCTGGAAGAGATAGCTTTTATTTAGAATACAAAACTCTGCCGGGTTTTCAAGAGTATCTAATAATTCAGTCAAAGATGAGCAATTAACCATGGAAAACAAGAAATCCTGTCCAAGAGCTTCAAATCCATAATACTCTAAATAGATTTCTGCAGCCTTATTATTGACGTATGTAATTTTACTGGATTTATTTAAAACAAACAGTCCGTTCCCAACCCAGCTTTCGAACTGTGAACCTGTCATCGACAAATTCATTAACGTGTTACTCAGGCGTTCGGCCGTTTGGGTCAAAAACTCGACTTGCTCTTCCTGCCGTAGTTCTTCGGAAATATCTCGTTCCATAATGAGCGTACCAATTACATCGTTCGCTGCGTTACGAATCGCGACCACCGTTTGAGCAATAGGTATTCCCTCTTGGCTAACTCCTCGCACATTACGACAGGTTTCACCCGTTTTGAGCGTTCGATAAACCGCAGGCTCACTTTTAGCTAACGCTAATTCACCCACGACATTATGTCCATACAAGGACCGATTTTCTGGACAAGCCCACGCTAACACCACAGCATCGACTCCGTCTTTCAGCGGTGCATCTATAAAAATATCGGTCCCTGTCATTTCAGCAGTATGTGGGATCTGCAGAGCCATTGTTTGTAATACCTTGATATCATCATCGGTGAGGTTTGTGTATTCAGTACATAACTCCTTAATGGTTTTGCAATTCATTCAACGCCTCCAATCGCATACGCAAAGGAGCAAATCCTCCACCATCTATGCTGGAGGTTGTATAAAAAGGTTCTTCAATTCCTGCATAGTTTAAATAATAACTTGCTTGTTTTATGTCAGCTGTTGGTAGATCGACTTTAGTTATGATCCCTATAACTGGTTTGCGAAAAACTTTCGAAAATTTTGGCGGATAGAATGTCCTTTTTTTCGTAGCATCTTGTAGTGCCCAAATTTCTGAAACTTGATGACTCGTATCAATTAAAACATGATAAAAGCGAGGGATTTCAAGATATTCGCCCGGACAATCGATAAAGACGTTAGAAAAATCCAACATTTGTGTTTTTTGATAGCTAACTTGCTCATTCATAAGCATTTGTTTCAAAGTGGTTTTACCGGCACCAATTCCCCCAATAAGAAGTATTTTCCCCATTAACTTCTCGTCACCTCAGCTGCTGAAAACCCTAGTATATTAACAAGAGTATTTACTGCTGCCCGTAATGCTGCTTCGACACTAGAAACATCCCCAGTAATCACTAGGGAACCAGTAAAGCGATCTAAAAACCCAAGTTCTATATCCCCTGCTTTACTAGCAGCATCAGCAGCAATAATTGCTGCCTCACTGGGGGTAATTGTCATAATTCCAATTGCTCCTTTGGTTACGATTCCTAAACGCTCATGAATATCTCCTTGTGGGTTTGGGATAATATGAGCCATTGTTACTTGTTTACCTGGAACGTATTCCTGGATCACACGCTGTTTTTCAACCAAGCAAAACACCACCATTTCTAAAACTTACGAACAATCAACGTCGTCAACGACTGAGTACTTCGTCGAAAATTATTAAAGTCCTTCTTATTTATACCCAGCTTCTTTAAAGTAATTTTTCCGAAGGACGAGATCCGCAATATCCAGACCTTTAATTTGGTTTTCTTGTTGCGTACTATTTTCAGCTTTTCCCATGTACAGTCGGTTGGACAAAACGGCGAAATCCTTTGTGGTATTTAGTAAATTGCGTCCAAACACTGTGTTATTATAACGGTCTTCGTTAACACCCATCAGGTAGGCAATTGTAGGCATCGTATCAATTTGTCCGCCTGTAGTCGCGATCTCTCGTCCGTTCATGCCTTTATGATAAATAATCAGGGGGATTCGTTTACTGTCATCGAGCCACCAACTCTCCTGCGGCTGAACTTCTTTAACTTCATCATTATAATATTTGTGTACTCCAGTATGATCTCCGTAGATAACCACCACTGTATTATCCAAAGCTCCTTTTTTATCGAGCGACTCCAAAAAAGCTCCAATTTGCTCATCGGTATAACGAATACTTTGGAAATAACCGCCTAATTTCGTCTTATTTAAATCATCACTTAAAATAAGTGATCGGTATTGATCAGGTAAATCAAAGGGGCTGTGACTTGTTAAAGTCACCATAAAATTATAGAACGGTTGTTTTTGTTGTTCAATTACGGGCACTATTTGTTTAAAATAGCTGCCATCGCTGATTCCCAAGCCGATTTTCTCATCTGTATTGAATCGGGTTTCGTCCATCGTCTTTTCAAAACCTATGGATGTTAGGGCAGGCATCCAATTCCAGTAGGACCCTTTATCAGGGTGAATGGCTAAAGTACTGTACCCATCCTCTCTTAAAATCTTAGGCAGTGAATTATAAGTGTTGTTTGGGAATCGAAAAAAGGTCGCACCACTACGAACCGGATAAACTGAGGTGTTTGTCATTAGATCGGCATCCGAGCTTGTTCCATTATAAACTTGTTCGTAAAAATTGGAGAAATATAAACTATTGCCTAGAAGTTTGTTAAGATTAGGAGTGACTTCTTGCCCATTAATTTTTTGGTTTATTACGAATGCCTCGAGTGACTCAACTTGAATCACCAAAAGATTTTGACCCTTATAAATTCCATGATACTCATTAACCGGTGATTTTTTCTCTTGGTTTTGAACAAACCAATTCTTAATTTCCTGATTTTCCTCAGGCGTTAATTTAGGGGCCCTACTATCTTTAAGATAGTTATATATATCGAAACTATGGTACCCTAACGGGGAAAGGTTAGACATGGTCTGATTCGGAGACCAAGCAATTCTAAAAAGCATCCCATCCCCATTTCCCTTAAGATCCAATTGAACATGTTGATAATAAATATACGAGACCGAAATTATCAGAAGGATGAATAGGGTATAAATATTTCTTTTCGTCCTAACATAGAACTTCTTAAACTTAAATCCAATACCCAATAAAACTACAAGATCAAGGATAAACAAAAAGTCGATCTGACGTAGCATCGATATAACGCTGCTATAAAGGTTATCCAGATTCGTTGTTTGGCTGAGCAAATAAGGGGATATAAAGCTAGTGTAACCACGGTAATACATTAAATCTGTAACAAGCAGGATAGAATACAAGCTATTACAACTAACCAGAAACCAAAAACGGGTCCTGCCCTTAAACAGAAAGGCAAAACTCAATATAACAATACTAAAACAAACGTAAACCGCTAAAGGCGGCGAAGAGCTAAAACTATAGAAAGCTTTTATATAGCTATAGCTTGTCGCATTATCATTATTGATAAGACCAATAAAAAGGATAGATTTAAACAACATCGCCAAAGTAGTGAACAGAAAAACACTATCTTTTAGCCATCCTAAGCTAGATGAGATAAGAGTGTGTAACACTTCATATAAATTATTCGGAACATAAGTATGATTTTTTAACTTCGTATTGATATCTGTGAAATCATCTTCGAAACGAGCCAAAAATACACCATTCCTTTGCGAGCCTAGATTAATGAACTTAATAATATTCGACAAAAATCTGTATTATCCTTTAATAAATCAATTTTGAATTATATTCCTTTTGTATATTGATCTTTAATCTAATAAGTAAAGAGTTGGATTAAAACCAATATGGTCAAAACTCTTTATACATCAATTATTAATGTTAAACTATAAACAAGATAAATACTCTGAAGATTCTGATGATTGTAGGTATTTGGATATGTTGCACTATAACCCCCACCCCAAGATACGAGTTTATGTTGAATTAATAACCGCTTGCGTTATTTTCTTATTGATAATCATTACTCTTCCGCGAAATCTCTCCTGGGCGCTTCGGGCTACAATAGGAATTACCGGAGCTTCGGTTTGGTTATGGGTATTAGAACCAATTCCTTTGGCACTCACTTCACTTTTAGTGATCGCAGCTTTACCAATCCTTAAGGCTACTTCCCTAGATACTGCTTTAATTGGTTTTTCCAACGGGTCTACTTTCTTAATCATGGCCGGATTTATGATGGCACAAGGCGTAAATAGTACCACTCTGGGAAAGCGTTTTGCTAATTATTCCATCATCCGGTTCGGGGGAAGTATTCACGGAGCTTTACTTGGAGTGTTAATAGCCCCTCAAGTATTAAGTCTAGTTATTCCAGCAACGGCAGTAAGGACAACTCTCCTTTTGCCTGCGGTTATGGCAGTTATTGTCTCGATGAAACTATCCCAGAACTCTAACATAGCAAAATTATTAATCCTTGGACTCACTTTTGGAGCATGTATTAGTGGAGTGGGTTTGTTACCGGCTGCTCTTGCTAATGTATTAACTGCTGATCTCTTAAGGAATATCCTTGGGCAAGAGATTTATTATTTCACTTGGTTAAAGATTACTTGGCCAGTATGGCTCTTCATGGTCCCCATTACTTGGTTGATTCTTCCAAAACTATTTCCCCCAGAAACAAAAAAGTTAGAGGTAAATCAGTTACGCATCGAGCTTATGGAATTAGGACACTTATCAACACAAGAAATAAAATGCCTTTTGATTCTAGCTCTAACGGTCGGTCTCTGGATGACTGAATCATTTCATAAATTACCGACAGCAGTCCCTGCAATATTAGCAACTGTTCTCATGGGTTTGCCTGGAATTGGAGTTACCAGTTGGAATAAATTAAAAGACATTGAATGGGGAACCGTCATTTTGATCGGTGCCAGCTTATCTATGGCCTCCGCCCTTAATAACTCAGGGGCCGCTGATTTCCTCGCCGGGGAATTATTATCCTTTCCCGGACTACATGCAGGGTTATCTAACCCTCTGCTATTAGTCATTCTACTGATCGTTCTCACACATTTTTATCACCTTGTGGTTACAAACATTTCAACTGTTGTTCTGACTTTAATCCCCATTATGCTTCAAATAGCCCTAAAACTCGGAATAAATCCGCTCTTGGTAGCAATGACCATAAATATCGCAACATTATTTGGATTTCTTCTCATAGTTCAAACCCTGCCCGGTGTCATTACCTACACCACTGGGATATATACCCCTAGGGATATGTTGCGAGCAGGCTTTTGGCTCACCTTAGCCTCATTGATTGTGATGGTGATTACCGCATTAGTCTGGTGGCCAATGATTGGACTTAAATAAAGTCACAAAGAAAGTGAAAGACACCCAACACATTTGAAGGGTGTCTAATTATTATTGAAACTGACCCTAAACCGCTACAGCAGTTGAATATGTTTGTGCATAAAACATTTGACCATTCAAATTATCTGGAATTGGCGATTTACGGCAATTCAGATGAAAGTAATTGCCAAAGAAAACATTCTTGAAGTGTCAAATTTGGGAAAACTATGCTTTCGGTGTTAGAAAGTTAAATCAGGGAAGTAATGGTTAACCGATCTTCCCAGGAATTTCGGGATACCCGGTAACGGCTTGAATTACCCTGTACAGTGGACGCAGCCTCCGATAAGTCTTGGAATAAACCTTCTTGAACAATTCGTCATAGATCTTGACGGATTTAGGGTTTGGTTCAAACACCCTTCCTACGTTTGTCATTTCCCGAACTGCAGTCTCAATATCCGGATAGAGCCCCGAACCCACTGCTGCTAAGATAGCTGCTCCAAGGCCTGAGGCTTCAATCACTCTCGACCTACGCACAGGGAGATTAAATACATCTGCAGTGATCTGCATCACCTGATCGCTTTTCGATCCTCCTCCGCACACAGTAAGTTCAGTGATCTGCACTTTGCTGCGTTTTTCGATGCGTTCTCTTCCTTCACGCATCGAATAAACCAATCCCTCTAACAGTGCACGGTAAATATGCTCTCTCTTATGTATTCCGCCGAAACCAATGATGCACCCCTTAGCTTCTGGCCCAGGATATCTAAGACCGGGAGACCAAAATGGTTGTAAAAGCAGTCCCAGTGAGCCTGGGGGAACTTCGGCCACCATTTCTTCCAACAGAGATTCTGTAGAAACTCCCCTTTCCTGAGCAATTTCCTGTTCTTTCAAGGCAAACTGTTCTTTAAACCACGAAACCATCCAAAAACCCCGGAAAGTTTGGATTTCTAAGTTATAGGCACCTGGATTAGCGCTGGGATACGGTGGTACTAGGGGAATAGGCTCAACATAATGTTTAGAATTAACACCTATAGTGGCGGTAGTACCAAAACCGATACATCCTTGATGAGATTCAAGGCAACCAGAGCCAAGCACTTCGCAGGCTTTATCTGAAGCACCTGCAATGAGAGGTAATCCTTTTAGCAACCCGGTAAGTGCGGCAGCTTCAGCTGAAATGCACCCCATTTTGCTTCCAGGGGGCACCAATCGAGGAAAAACATCGGCCTTGACCGGAATAGCCTTCCACTTCCAGTGGTTGGGTGATGGCCAAGTCTGTCTGCGATAATCAAACGGAACATAACCGACTATACATCCTATTGAATCTACAAATTTGCCCGTTAATTTATAACTTAGAAAGCCAGATAGGAAAAGATAATGCGCAGTTTCTTCCAAAACCTTCGGTTCATTTTCCCTCAACCAATTGATCTCAGCCTCAGCCTGTAAGGTATACAGGGTCCCACTAAGACCTGAAATTTTAAAAATGGTTTCCCAAATTGGCCCTAGGCTTGGCAGTTTTTTGGCGCGCCTTTGATCAAGCCAGAGGATGGCAGGGCGGAGCGGATGACCACTTTGATCGAGGTTTATTACTGTACCGCGCTGAGAAGTTAGCGCAACTGCCGCAATAGATTCTACAGAAACTTTCCCTCCGTTCCATAATTTATGGCAAGATTCCGCCAAACTCTCCCAATAGAAGTTGGGATCCTGTTCGGCCCACCCCGGATGTGGTGAATAATAAGGTACAGGATAGACGACTCGAGCATGGTCGATCAGCTGACCCTTTAGATCAAACGCTAAAGTCCGCACGCTTTGGGTCCCTACATCAATCGCTAAAAGAATTTCTTCACCCATAATTTCTCCTCCTAAGTCGAAACCTGATGTCAGATGTCCAAATCCTCAAATACCTACCTGCTTTTTCATTCTGGTCCCATTGTTTGAACGTCGTTTAATCGATAAAACTGGCTTTTCTACCTAGGTTTTGCCTTAGAGAGGGTTCATGAATGTGAAGTAATTAAACCAGGGCTATAGGCGCCCCGCCAAAGTTCTAAATAATGGGTTGCTTCATGTTCCCACTGCTGATCACCCCAGCCTAGTTCTGGCTGTACGATTTCACGGATCTGCTTTAGCAGATCAGCCCCTCCGTTCGGAACTAATAAACCCAAGCGTACACGGCGTAATAAGAGGTCCTCTAAGTGAACGACTCTCTCATAGCGGGCTGCCCAGCACAGCTCGGTCCACATAATATTGGTACCCGGGATAACTTCCTGTTCACTCTCATTCGCCTGCTGTAGCATGGCCGTTCCATTATCATAACCATAGCGTCCAGCTAAACGTTGATAAGCAACTCCTTCTTGTTGAGTCTTGGAAATTAACCAATCAGTTCCCTTTGAAACTGGTTGACTGTTTCTCTTACCAATTCCCGTTGTGGGTATATGCTTCCGTACCTTGGCCAAGGTTTCTCTGGCCAGTAAACTGAAGGTGGTCATTTTTCCACCAGTTACCGTCACCAATCCATTATCATTCCAGATAACATGGTCACGTGATTCTTTAGAAGGATTTGCCTTACCAGTATTTATTACAGGACGCACCCCAGAAAAGGTGGATATGATATCCTTGGCTGTCAGGTTAAGAGACGGAAAGTTTTCCCTAACCCCTTCTAAGAGGTATTCCCCTTCACTATAACTAATACACGGTTCCTCAGCTAGCGAATGTTCATGGTCAACATCAGTAGTACCGACCAGGGTGATCCCTTCCCAAGGGAGTACATAGACCGACCGGTTATCGGCAGGATGGAAGAAGCTCACTGCCTGAGCCAAAGGGAAACGCCAGCTCGAGAATATTAAATGACTTCCCCTCAGCCGACGCATGCGAGGAGATCTACTCATCTGAGAACGCAATTCATCTGCCCAAACGCCAGTTGCGTTTATCACCAGTTGTCCCCGTACCTCTACATTTTTTTTACTTACTTCATCTTTTAGTGTTGCACCCTGCACTCGACCAGTCTTATCCTTACAGACTTCTTCTACCTTAACGTAATTAAGAGCTATGCCTCCTAAGCTTTCGCCTTCTTGAATTACCCTCAACACCAACCGGGCATCATCAGTACGGGCGTCTCTAAACCGAACTCCCCCAGTTAATCCATGACTATCCATCGTGGGGACCTGCATGCCAAAATTCACGGCATCTAATTGGCAGTGGTCATATCGAAAAGCCATAAGGTCATATACTGTCAGACCTGCGCCTAGCAAATAGGGAGTTAAGCGGTCATTCTCATAGTAAGGGACAAGAAACCCCATCGACTCGACCATCCCCGCATAATCTCGCAACAGCTTTTCCCTTTCCCTAACGGAATGCCAAGTAGTCTTAATTTGACCCTGCCCTAAATAACGCAAACCACCATGGACCATTTTACCGGAGCGGCTGGAAGTACCCCAGGCAAAGTCGCGTTGTTCCAAAAGCAGACATCGGAGCCCTGCCCGCGCCCCCTCACGAAACACTCCTGCTCCAGTTATTCCTCCTCCCACTACAATAATATCCCATGGTTTTTTCAGTTCAGCCAAGATCTGATCGCGCTTCACGATATCCTCCCCCTTATTTGATCAATTTCCCGGGATTCATCATGCCTTCGGGATCTAGACTGCAGCATAGAGAAGAAATCATCTCTATCCCCAGCTCTCCCTTTTCAGCGGCCAAATAGGGTTGATGATCAATTCCAACTCCATGCTGGTGGGTAATAGTCGCTCCCGTTCGTACTATTGCTTCACAGGCTGCTTTTTTTAAGGCCTGCCAGCGCGACATTGTCTCAGACGGGGAATCCGCTAACCTGAATAGGTACGTAACATAAAGACTCGTACCATGGGGATAGACATGAGAGAGATGAGTAAATACATGAACTTTTTCATTCACTCCCTTTAACGCATTACGTAAGCCCTCTTCAATCGCTTTCCATGTTTCTGGGGCCTTATCCCAGGGAACTGCCGTTTCCAATGTATCAACTGCATAGCCAATATCCCACAGATTATTACGTATATAGGGCAACTTAAAACGGCTTTTGTACCAGTGTTTACCAACCGATGTACCAACATAGACTCCATGGTGTTCCTTAATAATTTCCTTAGCCCTGCGTAATGCCCAGTGAACTTTTTTCTGAGTACCTTCGGCCCCATAAAGAAGCATGGATTTTTGTTCTTTAATACCATGCCAAGCAAGCCAGCGATACAACAGGTCCATTTGCCACCCATGTTTGAGACTCAGGGTTATCGCCGTCTCCTCAGGTAAGCTCAGTCTTATCATAGAAAGTGGAATTCGAGCTTGGGCCAGTGCACGCACAGCAGCGACGCCTTCTTTCCTTCCTGCAAAAAAAGCTGCGGGAAAGATCTCTGTTTCTGGCAATGCAGTCACTTTGATGGTGCATTTTGTGACAATTCCCAATCTACCCTCAGAACCCATAATGAATTCTCGCAAGTCAGGCCCAGCAGCGGAAGCCGGAAAAGCAGGTATCTTAACCGTACCAATCGGAGTCTCCATCTCACCTCCGACAAATAAGCTTTCTATTCTCCCATATCCCAAGGAAAAATGTCCGGCAGAACGGGTAACCACCCAGCCGCCCAAAGTAGACAATTCAAACGACTGAGGATAGTGCCCCAAAGTAAATCCTTCCGCCCTTAGAGCAGCCTCTAAGTCCGGTCCCCGCACTCCTGCTTGAAACGTTGCCAGGCATCCTTGTTTATCAAGTCGCAATAGCTTGTTCATTCGCCCCATGTCAACCGTAATTACAGACTGCTCGCCCCTCGGAACAGTTAGGTGACCGACAACACTGGTACCCCCGCCGTAGGGAATCACTTGAGCTAAAATTTCTTTGGCAAAACGCAGTATCTCGCGGACATCATTGTCGGATTCTGGAAAAGCCACTCCATCTGGAAAAGTGGGCACTAAACCCCCTCGAAAATATATCCAGTCAGACATACTCTGTCCGGCACAATGGCGTAAACGTACCTCCTTGTCAGTACTTATCAACCGATGGTCCGGCAGGCGTGATGCTGGTACCATTGTCACCATTTCTTCTAAAGAAATATTATTGGGAGGTATTGCAGGGCCTATCAGCTTAGCCAAATACTCACTCGCCGCTTGGGGAACCTCAAAATCAACGGTATCATCTCCCCATCCGTTCCATCGTCTCATTATGAAACCCCTCCTCTACCATTCTCCTCCTACTTAACTTGATTCTTATAACATCGAAGAACTGCTTTCATAACCTCCTTTGTCACCGTTTCAGCCCCTTGAGGATCTGATGCCATAGCCGTAGCCAAGAGGTCTTGATAAAATTGTAGTGATAATTGACGATTTTCGCTTACCATGAAGTAGCGCCTAGCAGCTTGAACATATATAGCACCAAAACTATTTAACATAAGACGATAAATTGGATTTTTGGCCAAATTAACTAACTTTATTTGTAACTGCCAATCAAATAAGGCAAATACTTCGGCCACATCTTTAAGTTCATCAATCTCAGTAAGTGTAGCTACTACCTTAGCCGGACAACAGTGTACAGCATCTTTTACGTAGGCCGGTGCGAGAACTGACCTTACCTCCAGCAAGTTTATTATAAAATCTTCAGGTACTTCTTCAGAACTTTGCACTATATTTACTAATGTGTTCAAGTTACCTTCACGCCAGAAATCATTTACTAGCGTATGCTGGCCCTTGCGGACAGTAAACCACCCATCCCGTTCCAGACGTTGAATAACCTCGCGCAAAGTTGGGCGCCCAACTCCCAGCTTAGCGGCTAGGTCACGTTCGGGAGGAAGTTCACTTCCTGGTGGATACTCTCCTAGAAGAACTGCTCTAATTAACTTGTTTTCTACAAGATCCGATGAGCGTATTGGTAACTTAAATTCTTCTTCCATGTAATACCTCTATTCCATTGTGGTAATATATATTCCATCTTGTGGTAATACCATTATTTTATATTATTCAGTATATTCTGTCTAGTGTGGAAAACTCAAAAATTCCTAAATTAATATACATGAAATGTTAGGAGTTACGATAACGGAAGCAACCACCAATAATTGAGTATTCCTTTTAAGGAATATTAATTAGAGGAGTGGAGCTCAATGGGCAAAGTGCGATTATCCATTGGTTATAAACCCAGTATAAGCCAAGGTATACCAATGGAAGTAGTTGATGGGTCTATATCTTTAAGCCGTACCACGTGGATGTTTTGTTTGCCATCAAAAAGTATTTTTATAACACAAAGAGACTACCTCGTTAGATAGTCTTTTCGCTTATTACCTGGCGATACGATAGTCTCCCGTGGAGACTATCGCCACACGGCGCCTCATGACGAACACTCCTGCAATGTGACGAAAGGCGGACGAGCCTTTCGCCACACTGCGACTTATAAGGCACTCTCCAGCAGTGTGGATCCCGAACGGGTGGAACCCCGGTGCCCGAGATGCCTCGAATCTTTACAGTATTACAAAACACAGAAAAACTACCTCGTTAGAGATAGTTTTTCGCTTGTTACCTGAAGATACGTTAGGCGGATGAGCCTAACGCCACACGGCGTCCCATGACGAACGCTCCAGCCGTGTGGATTCTACTTTCCCAGGAGCTATGCTCCAAGTATCCTTGGCCCTGGAACGAAAGGCACGATAGTGTCCGGTGGACATTATCGCCGAGCCACCCACCTCAAAGGAAGACTTAGTGGCGAAGGGGAGCCTTTCGCCACACTGCGTCCCAATACGCATTCTCCTGCAGTGTGGATCGAACGGGTGGAACCCCGATCTTTCATTCTTATTAACACTTGTTATGAACACAAAAATGCTATCTCGTTAGAGATAG
>NZ_JYNH01000082.1 GCF_000960765.1 Desulfosporosinus sp. I2
ATGATAGGAAGAGACAAGAAAAACAACGTGCCCTGACTTTCTCTGAACAAGGGCAAAGATAGTGCTGTTCCAACAAAAGGAGCCGTTCCGAACAAAGCACATGTCCTAGCAGACCCGAGTTCTCTCATGGCACGAATAAATAGTACGATACTTAGCCCGTAACTGAAATAGCCTAAGACCATTGCCAGAAGAAAAAATTTGAATGCAGGTAAAGGAAAACCCAAAATAACGGATAGAATCAAGGAGAAAGTACCAGCACTTAACCCCTTGATTGTAACAATTGAGAGAGGGTCTTTGGCCGAAACATTTCGTGTGAAATTGTTGTCCATCCCCCACAGAACACAAGCACTAAGTACTCCAATGGCACCCAATGAAAAACCCCACTGCCCAGATGAATCCCATGAGAGCAAAATACTTGCGGTTGTAATCAATAGTACTGACATCCATATCCGTTTCCCAACAGCCTCTTTAAATACAACGACAGCAATTACGGTAGTTGCCACACCCTCGAAATTCAGCAGAAGCGAAGCCGTAGAGGCCGGTGTATTTTTCAGGCCAAACATCAGGACAATGGGAGCTACTATCCCACCGACAAGTACAGCCCCCATGATCCAGGGCCAATCATTTCTGGTCAGGCTTGCCTCATCACTGAAACGTTCGTCTAATCTGTGGAAGTATCTCTGTACATATCTGTGTAAGTAAAGCCCGATACCACTGCCAAGATATAGAAATGATGCCATTAGAGTCGGTGCAATTTCACCCAAAAGCAGTTTCGAAAGAGGGGCACTTGCTCCAAACAAAGCTGCGGCAATTACGGCTTGTAGCATTGGGGCAGTCTTTCTGTTCTTCATTTTTATTTCCTCTTGTCAAGTATTAACCCGCTTTATCGTTCTTTGCGGGGATGCTTCTAAACAAATCTTCCCTTGTTTTCGGTAAAGGGGTAGACGGAGGTAGCCATCCTTTTTGCACCAACTCACTATGCATCTCTATTAGCCAGGGAAGGGTTAAATCAGCCTGTTTAACAATCTCTGGTCGTCGAAATAACTCGCCAGGGTCACCGTGAGCGATGATCTCTCCACCGAACATTATAGCCATTTTGTCTGACCAGAAATAGGCTAAGTCAACGTCATGGGTGGATAGAATAATCGTCTTACCCTCAAGACTCAGCTTTTCCAGGAGCAACATGAACTCTTTGGAGTGACGAGGATCCAACCCAGCTGTTGGTTCATCAAAAATGATGACGTCCGGTTCCATCGCCAGTACTCCTGCGATAGAAACCCTTTTTTTCTGCCCATAACTCAACAAGTGCGTCGGCTTATCTTCCAGATCCGTGGTTTCTGTATCGATTAGGGCTTGTTTCGCTCTCTCGATCACGACTTCTTCTGGAAGTCCGAGATTGAGAGGGCCAAAGGAAATATCCTGCCAAACGCTTGCCGAAAACAACTGACTATCCGGATCTTGAAAGACGATGCCCACTTTCTTGCGTAATTCGATAAGAGCCTTGTTTTTGTAAGAGATATCTTCTCCCTGGTACTTGATGGTCCCTGAGTTGGGGCGAAAAATCCCGTTAAATTGCATAAATAAAGTTGATTTTCCAGCTCCGTTCGATCCCAAAATGGCAAGTTTTTCCCCCTTGTGAACTTGCAAATTAACATTGCGCAAGGCCTTTGTGCCATCTGGATAAGAATACTCTAAATCAACTGCTTCAAGTATGAGCTCGGACAAACGTATTACCTCCAAAGTAAATTCAATAAGATTAAAGGGATCTCGAACCCAGTTATCATAAGATAATTTCTGAGGCTAACAGGACGTTTCTTGGTAAGCACCCTAATCTCCCCAGAGTAACACCGCGCAGCCAGTGCATTGTATAGCTCTTGGGATTTAACAAAAACTTTCCCTAATAGTGCTGAGGAGAGCCGACTCAACGAACGAAAAGAACTTTTCATAGAGACATAGCCTGATCGAGAAAGCTGAGCACGACGAATCGTGGTGGCTGTTTCCATAAAGACAAAGATAAAGCGATAAATCAACACCATTAATTCGGTAATAATCACAGGAACTTTCAGCTTGTGCAGTACTGTGATTATTTCAGTCATGGGTGTGGTTAGGGCTAGAAAGTAAAGACAGGAAACAGCCCCTAATGATCTTAGAAAGAGATGAACCGCTGTGATCAGATCTGGGTAGTGTATTCCTACGGTTAGGCCATGAATGGTTTGAGCTAGCCAAAATCCCGCAGGATTGGTCGAGACTGAAAAAGCGATCGTCAAAACGCTGATCAGGAGAAACGAAAGAGGAACCAGCATAAGCTTAACAAAAACTCGGGCGGGAATGCCTGCTTTGATTACTATCCCCCCTGCCATTATGGCTAACACAATCAGAGGGGTGATGACCGTGGTAGCGGTTAGACACACTACCATGGTCATCATCGTGAAAACAGACTTTTCCGCCGGATGAACGGTTTTTAGATTATTGCTATAGGCGTAACTATCTATGTCAATCACGTTTGCTCTCTCTTACCGGCGTTGAATTTTCCTTTCGAATAACCTAAATAGTAAAAGACGAATCCACTTCCAAGCGCGGCCTGCAAGGCAAACAAAAACGATTCAACTTCTCCGCTCGGAGGTTCCCAAAATGACTCAAACCAAGGTGTGTAATCGGCGTTGAACTCACTTATCGCATCGGATGCCTGAGCATCAGCACCAGCGAATTCGGCATCACGCGCTATATAAAGTGGGAAAAAAGGCCAATATAGCAACAAATACTAGGATTATAATGTTTTTAGTAAAGAGTTTCATGCTTTCACCCCCCGCTTAATGGAGGATAACGCTTTGCCTGTAAAGGCAGTTAAAACCTGCAACTCTTTTTGACTATAAGCAGTGAGGATATTAAATACCATTACCGTAAGTAGACCTTCACTAATGGCTAAAGGAATCTGAGTGAACGCAAAAATGCTCATGAATTTGAGTACAGAAGCCATTACTCCGCCTGATGCCGCGGGAAAAGCTAGCCCCAACTGAATGGAGGTTGTAACGTAGGTCATTAGATCCCCTAACGTTGCCGCCATGAAAATCGAGAGCCATTGGGGAGCGCCCAGCTTTTTTAAGCCTCTGTAGATACCGTAAGAGACAAAAGGGCCAACGATCCCCATAGAAAACGTGTTTGCGCCTAAGGTCGTTATTCCTCCATGAGCCAGTAAAAGTGCTTGGAATATCAAGACAATCATTCCTAAAACGGTCATCGCCGCAGGTCCAAACAGAATGGTACCTAAACCCACGCCTGTCGGGTGAGAGCAACTACCAGTTACTGACGGAATTTTCAGAGCAGACAAAACAAAAGCAAAGGCTCCTGCCATACCGAGCAGCATCTTTAAATTAGGGTAGAGTGTCACCGTTTTTTTAATGGAACGTACCCCCGCAATAACAAAAGGAATCATAGCGATCCACCAAAAGGCAGCCCAGTTGAAAGGCAAGAAACCTTCCATAATATGCATACCATAGGCATTATCGGGAAAGACGATGTAGATAGCCAAAACGTAGGCTATTAATAAACTGATCCGCTTAATCATACGTTGATTCATAATAATCATCGACCCCTTTCAATCTATTGTCAAACCTAGCCTTCACTGAAACTCCGCTCTTACATTTTCCCTCCACTCCTATAAAAAATAAAGAGACAACCTCACATCACTCATCATAAAGACAGCAATGTATCGGTTGTCTCGGACGGCGCGTTCTCCTCCACTTTCAAGTCGCATTCGCATTTTTGAAAGCAGATCCCGCTTGAACAAGACGTTTACCCTGCAGGTCGGTTTCCCTCGAGAAACCTATTATGTACACTTAACAATATATAAAAGCCCTCCAAAATATGAAGGACCTAACTAACCAAGTCCCTCCACCCATCCATCGTGAGTAAAGCATATGAGCAATCAGGTCTCCTGGCTCAGGTTCCTCGTTAGTGCCTCCTTCCCAAGTTTCCTCAGTGGATGTGGCACAAACTCCCCTTTACAGTGGCGGGACCGCGCCGGATTTAAACCGGCTTCCCTGTTATGATTTCTCGGCTAAGAAAAATCGCTTGCTCATCTATTAAATTTGTTAATTAAATGTATCACAAAAGCAATCCATGGTCAATACTCTATTCCCTCTCGCGCCATGATGCCCTTTTTCATGGGATGTTTGCAGGCAGTTATTTCCGAGACATAATCAGCTAACTCGATCAGCTTTGATGGGGCATCCCGCCCTGTCAGAACGAGTTCCAATTTTAGTGGCTTGGTCTTAACAAGCTCGACTACTTCCTCTAGAGGCAGAAACCCGCCATTCACAGCGGCCATAATCTCGTCCATGATGATCTAACCCCATTCTCCGCTCATGACGGCCTCAATAGTATAGTTCAGACCAATTCGCATTTCTCCTTTTATTCCTCCCATTTCTTCATCTGTCATTCCCCAAGTGAATTTGTCATTTTCTTTCTTACCAAAGAGCTGAAAGCACGGTCCTAAACTGGCGATGACTTTCATTTCTCCCGTAGCCCATCCTTTTAAAAATTGAACCATGAGGACCTTAAGTCCCTGTCCATACGCCCTGATCCCCAATCCGACTGCTGCTGTCGTCTTCCCTTTCCCTACACCAGTATAAATATGGATAAGCCCTATTTTCCACCTCCATTAGGTCCTATAATTCCTAAATATTCACCATCATCCACATCAAGACAAACACCTGTAATTGCAGGTGTTTGTCCGTAATACACTGATAGGTTTTCTACATGAACAGCGTTCTTGACAATATTAAGGTCGCTCATTTCATTGATCCCAAAATAGCTTTGGCCATCGCTTGAAGATTATTTATATAATCCGCTGAAAGAGGATTAATAATCTCTTTAGTCCCACCGATTTCTTCTGCGAAGGCCTGTGGTTGCCTGCTGTCAACTTCGGCCTGCGAGAAGATAACTTTGATGTTTTCTGCTTTAACAAGGTCAATCATTTCCGCTAAATGCTGTGGAGTGGCCTCTTTACCACCCTGTTCAAGGGCATACATTTTCAGCCCGTAATCATCTGCTAAATATCCATAAGCAGGATTAAATACAATAAACTTTTATTATTGAGACCTTCAACCATTGCTTTTATTTCGCTATCAAGTTGATCTAACTTTTCAAAATAATCTTCTGCATTTTTCTTATAGATTTCTGCATTTTTCACATCTAATGAACTCATTTCTTGAGCAATCGTCTCCACCATCACTTTTGCTCTTTTTGGAGACAACCAAATGTGTGGGTCACGCTTTCCTGCACTAAACTCTCGATGAGGATATTTTTCAGATACCTTAGTATTAAGATCCACAAGTTTCATAGAGTTAGCTTTTGGCAAAATATTGGCTTTCTCTGTAGGTACTCCAATCGTTATCTTCTGAAAACCAATGCTGCGAAAAGCCTGGGGCTTCTTAATATTCAAATTTTAAATAAATTGGAATAGTTGTTGCATTATTAACATTATAATAATATTATATGACTGTATTACTATAGCGTTATGAATAAGAAGAAGGGATAAAACAGATTTAAACTTTTAATATTCCGAACTCTGATTCTATAAAAAGGAGGAAGTAAAATGGATAGTAAAAAAGGCATTATTTTTACGGGAGCAGTCATTGGGATTCTTGCTGTCATCCTAGTTCGCTTTGGTAATCCTGTGAACATGGGAATTTGTATCGCGTGCTTTATTCGGGACACAACGGGAGCCTTGGGATTACATCGCGCAGACGTTGTTCAGTACATACGTCCGGAAATTATCGGGATTGTCCTGGGAGCCTTTCTGATGGCATTTGCTAAAAAAGGAGTTTGATGTTCGAGGAGGCTCATCCCCTTTCATTCGATTTATTCTTGGTTTTGTAGTTATGATTGGTGCTTTAATGTTTTTAGGTTGTCCCCTCCGCATGGTCTTAAGACTTGGGGGCGGTGACCTTAATGTCCTGTTTGGCCTAGCTGGTTTTGCAGCTGGGATTATCGTTGGCATTGTTTTCTTAAAAAGTGGGTTTAGTCTTAAGAGAACTTATAAACTGTCCAAACTAGAAGGTTACCTTTTTCCAATGATTAATGTCGGGCTTTTTGTCCTTCTCCTTGTAGCACCTGCCTTTATCTTCTTTAGTACCAAAGGTCCAGGAGCTGGGCATGCGCCAGTGTGGATTGCTCTTGCTGCAGGATTGATCGTCGGGGTCTTAGTACAACGAACAAGGTTATGCATGGTAGGTGGTATTCGAGATGCTATTCTTTTTAAAGATACTTATTTAATTTTAGGATTTATCTCAATCATTGTTTTTGCAAGCTTGGGAAATTTATACTTTGGTTTTTATAAGCTCGGTTTTACTGGCCAATCCGTTGCACATGTTGATGGGTTATGGAATTTTCTAGGCATGGCACTCGCAGGATGGGGTTCTGTGCTTCTGGGAGGGTGCCCCTTAAGACAACTTATTCTAGCCGCTGAAGGAAATGTTGATTCTGTCATAACTGTTTTAGGGATGTCTGCTGGAGCTGCCTTTGCTCATAACTTTTCCCTTGCCGCAAGTGCTCAAGGTCCTTCCCCTAACGGAAAAATCGCGGTACTCATTGGTTTTGCTCTCTTACTTATAATTGCTTATTTCAACCTAGAAAAAGATGTGAAAGCAACTGTACAAGGAGGTGTTAAGATTGGCGCAAATTGATACAAGAGGAATGTCCTGTCCCCAACCAGTACTTATGACCAAGAAGGCGCTGGAAGTATGTTCGACTGAAGTAACTGTTCTAGTTGACAGCAAAACAGCAAAACTAAATGTGGAAAGATACTTGAACTTAACAGGCTACACTATTAATACTGTCGAACTCGATGGCGACACTAATACCTTTGAAATATCCGCGAAGAAATAGTATTATGAACTATATTGTGTTATTCTACACAAATTCTTCTGCTATAAAATTTGCAAAATTTATAAAAAAATCCAACTATATAGGAGAATTAATCCCTTTACCCCGCAAGTTGACTTCCAGTTGTGGTATGGGTGTAAAATTTCACTTTACCAGCGATCTTTCCGCGATTATTTCTGACGAAATCGAGAAGATTTATGCTGTTGAAGGGAATCAGTACAAATTAGTTTATCGTGCTGAGGAGTGAACTCAATAATTATAAGAGCTTCGTTAAGCAACGAAGCTCTTATAAAAGGAATGGTGTCATGGACGGATTATACTTAGATAATGCAGCCACTTCTTTCCCTAAGGCTCCTGGTGTGGCTGATGCCGTAGCTGGATTTCTAACCAATAGTGGCTGTAATATTAACCGAGGGCTTTACACGGCATCATTTGAAGCTGCCAACATTGTCTATGAAACACGGGAACTTCTGTGTAGCCTGTTTAATTTTCCTAAACCAGAAAACGTGATTTTTACTAAAAATATTACAGAAAGTCTTAATGTTATCCTCAAAGGGTTATTGAAACCGGGAGATCATGTGATTGTTTCTTCCATGGAACATAACGCAGTTATGCGTCCCCTAGCTTCATTGGCTGAAAAAGGGGTTGAACTATCAACGGTTCTCTGTAATACCAAAGGGGAACTTCGCACCAGTGACTTATGCCTCCATATTAGGTCTAATACAAAAGCGGTTATTATGACGCATGCTTCCAATGTCAGTGGAACGATATTACCTTTAGAAGAAGTCGGCAAACTATGCCAGGAGCATAATCTGTTTTTTATCATTGATTGCGCACAGACAGCTGGTTTCTTAACCATAGACTTTATTAGACTAAAGGCCGATGCGTTAGCTTTTACAGGCCATAAAGGTCTCTTAGGACCCCAAGGAATAGGCGGCTTTTACCTTAACGATAAATTAGCCTCTCTGGTTGAACCCTTGATCGAAGGGGGAACAGGGAGCGCATCAGAGAGTGTTCTTCAACCAAATTATATGCCCGATCGTTTTGAAGCGGGCACATTAAACTTGCCAGGTATTTACGGGCTTAATGCCTCACTTAAATACTTAAGCGCGGAAGGCATTACTACTATTAGAGAAAAAGAGCTTAATCTTGTTCACAGGTTTATACAAAATGTGCAAACTATTCCTGGTATTCAGCTCATTGGCCCCGACCAAAAACAAGACCGAACAGGGATTGCTTCTCTTAACTTTTTGAATCACGATAATGCAGAAGTTAGCTATCAATTATTTAAGGACTTTGGGATCATGACCCGTTGCGGCCTTCATTGTGCTCCAGCAGCCCATCACACGCTTGGTACGTTTCCGCATGGAACGATACGCTTTAGTTTCAGTCATTTTAATTCAGTTCAGGATGTGGACTGTGTGATTAATTCATTAAGAAAGAACTTTTAGTATTTTATCGACAAATATTCTGCCCCAGGCAAGAGCCCTGATGCAGATTATTTTTTTTATTTCCAGAGATGCTGAACTCGGTTTGGTTGAATAATCCGGTTGAATTACTATCTATGCTGGGATCACAACAAATTGATTTCGCACCTTCTCTACGCTAACTGAAACCCCATACGCCTGGGTTATATTTTCTGCCGTCATCACCTCTGGACCACCGGCAACGAAAACCTTTGTGTCCTGTAGTAACAAAAATTTGTCTGAGAAGCGTAAGGCTAGATTAAGATCGTGCATCACAGCAACCACCGCAATATTCTTCTCCTTAGCCACAGTCCGAATGGTTTTCAACACTTCCATTTGATTTCTCAGATCCAAGTTACTGGTTGGCTCATCTAATAACAGAACCTCGGGTTCCTGGGCCAAGGCCCTAGCAATGACGACTTTCTGCAGTTCCCCTCCGCTCAGTTCATCTAAGTAGCGAAGAGCAAATTCCCCCAGACCTGTTTTTGTTAATATTCCTTGCACCAACGCCAAATCCGACGCTGTTGCCTCCCACTTGATGTAGGGTTTGCGACCCAAGAGCACAGCGTCAAAGACGGTCTGACGGTTGCTCTCGTAGTTTTGCGCGACATACGCCATTTTAAGGGCTATTGCCAAGCGACTAAGCTTAGACACTTCCTGCCCCTCCAATAAGATACTTCCCTTTTTCGGTAATAAAATCTTGTTCAAGGTCTTGAGCAGCGTCGATTTTCCAGCGCCATTGTTCCCGAGGATTGATAGGAATTCCCCCCTCAGTACAGTAAAGCCTACATTCTCTAATATTGTTCGGCTACCATATCTAAATTCGATCCCATTTACTGATAAGATCATCGTAACTTAGACCCCCTCACCAGAAGATAGAGAAATAGTGGGGCCCCGAGAAAGGAAGTGACTGCCCCAACAGGCAAAACCACGGGTGCAATAATCCGCCTAGACAGGGTATCCGCAGCCAGAAGGAGCAAGGCACCCATCACCCCAGACGCTGGAATAAGGAAGCGATTGTCCCCACCAATCAAGCGCTTCACGAGGTGTGGAGCCACTAGACCAATGAAGGCGATGATTCCCAAGAAGGAAACGAGAAGCCAGGCGCTTCCCTTCATGATCCTTCTACGCATTTAAATAACCCCTTTTCTCTTCCCATTATTTATCTATCTGAAATTTAACTCGCCAAATCATTATCCCTTGGGTGACCTTAAACCCACAACTCATCTTTCTCCCCACACTTCAGACACTAACAGCGTTGCCAATCATAGGATTGCAAATCTACCTTCTTTTAAACAAAATAAAAAACCATGAAGTAGACTCTAACGAGTCAAACCTCCATGGTTTTTGCAAACACCTTCATGGTCTTGCTCTGCAATATCATTTTTCAATAAATCTTAATGTTCTACAATCCTTCGCAGATTCCTGCTAAATTGTTCCTCTATGAAATAAATTATTTCTCACTGGGGATCACGACAGTTTGGTTTTGTTTTACTGGAGGAGTGCCTGTGCTCTTCCTCTCCTGATTCTTCTCTCGATATCTCACCAGCCATGCCTCCTTTCAAGAGAAACAAGAACCGTTCTCTCACGAGAACGCCTTATCAATCCTTCGGTAAATCGTTGATAGTTATTTAGTAGTACCATAAACTGCTTCCCACAACATTTTCCATGCTTGCGTAACAGAGAAGCCTCTATTTTTTTCAGTTTGTACTTCTGTATCCAGCAAAGGCCAATAACCCAATGACATACTTTCTTAAACGGGATTTTACTTTCTGAGTTATTAGGCCAGATCATCTCTTATTAATGAAGTTGGCATCTCTAAAATGGTACTGGTAAGGTATTTTGTATACGAATGCCGTGGTTCCATGAAAATCTGTTGCTTGCTCCCTGTTTCTACCAGCTTTCCCTGATACATCACCGCAACCCGGTCGCTTACCGCTTGAACTACCTCTAAATCATGGGAGATAAAAAGCATGCCTATTGTATGCTCCTGCTGGAGTTTTTTTATTAAACTCAAGATCTGAGCTTGCACGGAAACATCCAGCATTGAAGTAGGTTCATCTGCTACAATAAATTTAGGTTTAAGTGCCAGCACTCTGGCTATGGCGACACGCTGAGCCTGTCCTCCGCTGAGTTCGTGTGGGTAACGCTCCAAGTGTTCCTCTGAAAGACCCACCTCGTCCAGCAATTGCCTTACTCTTACCTTTTCCTCTGCCTTGCTTTTTACTAGCTTATACAGTTGCAGCGGTTCTGCCAGAGATTCCGCTATTTTCATACGAGGATGTAAGGATTGCTGAGGCTGCTGGAACACAATCTGCATCTCTCTTCTGAATTTCAAGAGCGCTGCTTGTGACATTCCTGTTAATTCCTGGCCTTCAAAGCGCACACTTCCGGATGTCGGCTGGATAAGCATCAGCAGGAGCCTAGCTACCGTAGATTTTCCACACCCGCTTTCTCCCACAAGCCCCAGCGTTTCTCCCTGTTGGACGCAGAAGTTGACCTCGTCGACAGCCTTGACCACGCTTTTATTAAATATTCCGACGCTATACTCTTTGACAAGGTCTTTAACTTCGATCAGCATACAAGCACCTCACATAATGGTTTACTCCAGTTTCTGTTATTTCCGGATGAAGCGAAGCACATTTAGGACAGGCCACTCTGCATCTGGGTTGAAACCTGCATCCTGGGGGAAGCAAGGAAAGGCTGGGACTGAAACCAGGAATAGGCTTAAAGCCTCTTCCTGGCAAAGAATCGATGAGGGATTGAGTGTAAGGGTGCCTTGGCTTTGCCAATATACCGGAAGATGAACCCATTTCTACGATTTCTCCAGCATACATAACGGCAATCCGATCTGCCAGTACAGCGGCAACCGAAAAATCGTGGGTGATCAGCATCATTGAGGAGCTATTCTCAGCGGCTTGTTCCCCCAGCAGATTCACGACTTCCTTCCTTAAAACCGCATCAAGGCCTTTCGTAGGCTCGTCCACTAGGATAAGATTCGGCTTACAAGCTACCCCCATTGACACCAACACCCTCTGCCGCATCCCACCACTCAGTTGATGAGGATAGTAGTTCATCCTTTTGGCCGGATCAGGGAGCTGCAAACGGCTAAACAGGTTTACTACGCTCTCTTGTGCTTCCAATTTTCCAACTTTTTTGTGAAGCTGTAGGACTTCCATGACTTGCCAACCAACTTTGAGCAGTGGATTAAGAGAGGTCGCCTGACTTTGGGGAATCATACCGATTTCCTTCCCTCGCATTTTTCGCAGTTCCTCTTCACTTGCTTCCAGGATTTCTAACCCTTTGTAGCGGATACTTCCTTCGCTCTGAGAATTCTTTGGTAAGAGGCGAAGAATGGAAAGGGCCAAGACAGATTTTCCACAGCCAGTTTCTCCTACCAACGCCAGAACTTCCTGAGGATAGATGTCAAGGGAAACTTCGTCAACCGCTTTAACGACAGTCTCTTTCACTTGAAAATAGGTACTAAGGGCGCGGATGGAAAGTAACGGTGATGACGCCTGCATAGTTACCATGGAAACCCTCCCTTCTATGCTTAAACCTATTCAATGTACCCTTCCCGCAGCCGAGGGTCAAAATAATCCCTCAAGCTGTCCCCTAGTAAACTGAAAGCTAAAATGGTAACCATGAGCGCTAGACCCGGAAACAGGGTAACATGCGGCGCGGTCCTGATAAACTCTCTACCTTGGTTAATCATTGCTCCCCATTCTGCATCCGGCGGTTGGGCACCCAGACCCAGAAAACTCAAGCTGGCCATAGACAACACGATCTGGGCAATATCCAACGAGGCCATGACGATCACAGGGGCAATGACGTTCGGTAAAATGTACTTAAAGAGTATTCTGACGGAACTGTTGCCCATCGCCCTGGCAGCTTCGACAAACTCGGACTGTTTCAAGGTCAATACCTCCGCCCTCACTAGTCTGGCATATCCCGTCCAGTGTACCAATGTCAGTGCAATTATGACGCTCCCCAATCCCGGACCCATGGATACGACCAGGGCCATGGCCAAAATAATACTGGGAAAGGCTAGTAAAACATCTACAAGGCGCATAATTAAGCTATCCACAAGGCCACCTTTATAGCCGGATATAAGCCCAAGTAGCACGCCTCCTGTCCCACTGATGGCAACAATGATCGCCGCAGCAACCAAAGAGGTTCTTGTTCCTTGAATGATTCTGCTCAACACACACCTTCCTAAGGGATCTGTACCGCAAGGGTACTGGAAGGACGGTGGATTCACCTTCTCAGTTAAGCTTACAGCGGTAGGATCATGAGGCATGATCAGCGGTGCCATTAACGCAATCAAAATGATTATGAGGACAACTGCAGCACTATAAACCAGCAGTTTGTCTTGCTTCACAAATCTAACAACACCCTTTTTATAACTTTTATCTACAGCAATAGTGGTATCCATTTAACTCTCCCTCCCATAGCGTATCCTCGGGTCCATCAACGCATAGGATAGATCTACTAGTAAATTCACGAGAGCGTAGGTCATGGCGATCAGCAAGATACATCCTTGAACCATAGGAATATCTTTGGCAAAGATGGAATCTATCAACAGCTTTCCTATCCCCGGCCAGGCAAAGACGGTTTCTACAATCACCGATCCTCCCAGCATGTGACCAAATTGAAGCCCCACCACAGTGACCACCGGTAGAAAGGCATTTTTTAAGGCATGCTTGGAAACTACGCCCGTTTCATACAAGCCTTTGGCCCTAGCCGTCAGGATATAATCCTGACTCATCACGTCTAACATGCTCGAGCGCATAATCCGCATGGTCACTGCCCCCATACCTGCCGCAAGTGTCACACAGGGCAATACCAGGGAGGGTACACTCCTAAATCCGGCCACCGGGAACAGGTCAAAACCGAGGGAAAAACTAATAATCAGCAAATAGGCCAGCCAGAAACTGGGCATAGACACGGCAAAAAGAGCACTGATTCGGCCAAGGTGGTCAAAAAAAGAGTTCCTCTTAACTGCACAAAGAATTCCAAGAGGAATAGCAATCAAGAGCGAGAGCGCAACGCTCAAGGCTGCCAGCAACGCTGTCGCCGGGAACCTCAGCCTGATGAGCTCTGCTACCGGAACTCTGTAAACGTAGGAATCTCCCAAATTCCCTTGAACTGCTTGCTTTATCCAGCGATAATACTGTTTATACAAGGGATCACTCAGCTTATACCGTGCTGTGATCTCAGTGATTTCCGCATCGGTTGGAATCTCCTCTAGACCAATGAAAGCGTACTTCAAGATAGTTACCGGTGTAGTGCCCGGCGTCAAATGCAATATGCCAAATGTAAGAATGGAGGCAGCAACCACCACAAGGATTGTTGCTGCCAAACGTTTAAAAATGAATCTCCACATTCTATTCTACTCCTTGATATTAACTTCATTCGTAAGCATATAATCATGAGCTGTGGGATTAAAGACAAAATTATTAACTTTGCTCTTCATTGCTGTAGCGACACCATAATAGGCGATCGGTAGTACGGGCTCTTCATCTTCCAGAATTTGCTGCACCCGCTTGGATAGATCATATTTTTCTTTTTGATCATCCACAACCATACATTGATCAATTAACTTATCAATCTCTGCATTGTTATAACCGATAACTTTATTATTTTTTGAATGATATAAAATATTCAGATGATAGGATGGAGAAGGAATCATCGCTGTTGCGAAGGCACTCATTTTCATATCCCATTTTCCCTTGGAGGCAATTTCAGTCATCGCTGTACTATCCATAATCTCAGTTTTTAGATCAATACCAACTTTTTTAAACTGGGCCTGCACCGCTTCGGCCATCGGAGGAAGTCCCGGCCTTTGAGGATAAGTCATGAGTGTAATTTTCATCGGCTTTCCGTTTTTATCGACAATACCGTCTCCATCCGAATCTTTCCAACCTGCTTCAGTAAGAAGCTGTTTGGCTTTTTCAGGATCATAAGGATACCCTTTTAGAGTCTCATTTGTCCAAGCCATTCCAGGCATATAGGGCCCCTTGGCAGCAGCACCGCATCCGAACAGGACGTTTTTCACTATACTTTCCCTATCGACTGCATAACTCATAGCTTTCCTTACTTTGACATCGTTAAAAGGTGCTTCATTTAGATTCATTTCGATAATATACGTCCTAGCCGTTTTATCCAGCTGCACCTTGAGCCCATTCACCTTTCCCAGCCTCTCCAGTTCATTATAGGGCGGATCACAGGTAAAATCGATTTCACCCTTTTCCAAAGCAAGCGCCCGCGTATTAGGATCGGGTAACGCACGAATTTCAAGTTTGTCCAGCTTGGAAACAGTCCCCCAATATTGTGTATTCTTGGACATCTTCATGTCCCCAGTTGATGGGTCAAATTGATCCAACTTGAACGATCCTGTACCAATGGGTTTTATCAGCTTCCCATCTTTATCGACTGAGCTTGAAGCAATAATAGAAGTGCCTGCATAATGCAGTGAAGCGGGTAAGTCACTGTTAGGGGTTGTCGTTGTAATTACAACGGTCGTATCATTCTCAGCTTCCACTGTTTTAATCTTGGTGAAACTTAGAATCTGAGGATTTATGGTGATCGCTCTCATGAGCGACCACTTTACTGCTTCCGCATTCAGAGGAGTGCCATCATGAAACTTAACTTCTTTACGCAAAGTAAACTTCCATGTATTAGGGGCAATTCTCTTCCATTCGGTAGCAAGATTAGGTTCCAACTCAAAATTTGGTTTTGTTCCCACCAGTGATTCTGTAATCAACGCTTTTTCCATGGTTAATGTGCCATTAGTCGCAGGATCAATGTTGTTAATTTTCCACATTTCGCCAACCACCAATGTTTGATTTCCAGAACTAACCGCCTTAGTCCCACAGCCGGATGTACTCAGGGTCAATAACACCACTAGAATACAAAGTACAATGGATAGACTTCTTTTTTTCATACTTTCTCTTTCCTCCTCGTTCATTTAACAGTTGTTACAACAAATCTCTGGTAGTAGCCATATTTCAGATTATCCAGCAGGCCATAAGCACGAGGGTCTTTAAAACTCACAGTTTCTGCTGCTTTCATTCCTAGTGCTCTTAGAATCCTTAAGTCTGCCTCTGGGCGTTTTTGACCGCGCATGGGAAGGTTCTTCTCAAAATCACGTAGCCCGTGGGATTTACTTGAGGAGTTTGCACCTTCAGTTAAGCGCACGGTAATATTTGCCACTACTTTCCAGATCATTTTCCATGGACTGAAATGATTCCAGTCGCCATCAATGATCACCAACTTTCCACCGGGCTTTAGTACCCTCGCCCATTCGGCAGCAGCTTTTTCAGGGTCCGACATTGTCCAAAACACATGACGGTTTATCACCGCATCAAATACATTATTCTCAAAGGGAAGTTCGTCAGCATCGCCATATTGGAATTTTACATCTAGCTTTTGACGGTCCGCTTTCTCTCTAGCATGCGCGAGCATTTCCTCAGCAACATCTACTCCGGTCACACTATGCCCATATTCGGCCAGCAATAGAGCAATAAACCCCGTCCCAGTGCCTACATCCAGTATTTTTATTTGTTTTTCCCCCACAGCCTTGACCAAAATGTTCTGCCATGCTTTTTTTTCTCGTTCGGAATGGATACCATGCCCCGGGCATTGGTCAAACTCCTCAGCTGTGTCGTTCCACCTCTGTCGGATTTTCTCTTTAACTTCGTTCCCCTGCATGCTCAACTTTTCATCTCCTCCTTAGCTATTTGGGCTCTTGCAAGAGCATTGACTGACAATTAGGGCAACTAATGCTTTTATCTTTGACTCTCTAGCTATCACCCCTCTATCGAAAATCATGCCTATGTAGGCTCGATTTGTAATATTGATGAATTTAAAAAGCGTCACCAATGTCACATGAACATTGGTGACAAAGTAGGAGGAAGTATATTGAACTCTGCCTAGGAAATCCAATATACAAAATACGCAATGAGATAAGATATCTTCAACTTTGTCCCTCTGATTTACGGACAAGACATTGAATAGCAAAATCAGTTTATGATCAAACGTTTCTGTTGTCGTTTATTGAAGCATTTTCCTTTCAAGCAAAACAAAAAAACCACGAAGTTGACTCTAATGAGTCAAACCTCCATGGTTTTTGCCAAGACCTTCATGATCTTACTTTATTCTTAAATTTTCTGACTGACATATATTTAATTTTAATTTGTATTCATTCACTGTATTTGTCAATATAATTATTGTAGTAACAGAGCGAAAAAATCTAAGTATTTATTTTTTAACACTGTAATAATACGTATACGAAAACTGTGTATCGTAATAAACCCCTGTCTCGCCTTCGGATGAACGGTAACGTGCTATCAGCAGGTACTGTCCTGTTTTATCAACTTTTATATTAAGCTTTCCTTCTCCATCCGTCTTCATCTTCTTTTGTTCCACAGAGCTTTCTGCATCATCTGCACGCGCCATATCAATGTCATTATCCGGCAACACATCGTTATAAAGGTATAAAGCAAAATTTATATCTTCTCCTGTCTTCCATTTTTTCCACTCTTCGGGAACAATAACCAATGGAAGTTTCGGTAATGTAGATAACTGTTCCTTTGATAAATCATGCCCAACAAGCATTGTCAGATGCGCAAACTGTGTATAGGATGTGGCTTTAGGAGCATCGGGATAATCCTTCAATGTTCCCATCAAATGCTTCCCTTCCCTGTCAATTACATAATAGCCCTTGTTTTCACAAATAAAATGATATAATCCTTTTTCCTTCGGTGTAAATTGCATTAAATAGCTACTTGGTTTATAATCCTGTATCTCCAATTGATGCTTTTGTCCGTCAGGCAAAATCACATATGAAGATAAACCTTCTTTTCTTGCAAGTCCGTGAACTTGCATATTGTGACCCCATTTAAAATATATTTCCACTGGATCGCCTTCATGGACATGGGTTGTGTTTGGCTCCAACCAACCCTCATGACCATGTACCATATGGTCTGTGGTATCAAGAAACTCTACTTTCATATTGGTTCTCCCTTCACCTTTATGCACCTTTAATACCTTTAATTATTACCATGCCTTATCACCATTCATATTACGGACACCTTTAAGTGGAATGGCTTCGACTTCTTCATATCCTGCTGCTGATAAAGTGTATCACTTCTCCCAGTTGGTCATTTTTTATTACTCACCCCCTTATTTTTAAGCAAAATAAAAAGACCAAAAAATTTTGACTATAAAAAATTCAAACCTCCATGGTCTTTGCAAACACCTTCATGGTCTTGCTCTGCAATATCATTTTTCAATAAATCTTTACATTCTACAATCGTTCGCGAATTCCTGCCAAATAGTTCATCGTTATAAAATAAATTATTTTGACCTTGGGGATCACAACAGGTTATTCAAACCTTTCCTCCGTGCACCCTACCGCCCGATCTTTCTTGAACAAGTTGACCTGAACGCTGGGGAGGCAGGTATCCAGATCTGCCCTGAAGGAAGGATAACCCTCTTGCCTTCAGCCTCAGGGTATGTTGGGGTAAATTGCCAGATCATCCAAAAACGATCTGGCAATTTACGTCCATTATAACCTCCCTCTATAATCTCCTTAATGTAGATAGCCTAGTAGTTATTTAACTAGTAGGCTATAAGTTAGCAAGTTTTAGAATAAAGGAACTACAGCTCCTTTATATTTCTCCTCTATAAATTTTCTTGAATTTTCATTTGTAAGAGCCTTTTCAAGGTATTTAGCCCATTCTACATCTTTTTTGTCTTCTCGTAATACTATTATAATTCCAAGTTCATCTGAATTATAACCAGAAATTATTGCTGTTTTAGGGTCTTTACCAGCTTGGAACATATAGATAGATGGCATTGCAGATACGTCTACATCACATAATGAATTTACTAAGCTTAATCTATCCATCTCTACAAACTTTATATTTCTTTTGTTTTCTATAATATCTATCAGTGTTGGAAAGGCTACTCCTTCTTTGAGCTTTATAAATCCTGTTTTTTGTAAAAATTTAAGTGCTATACCTCTATTACTAGCATCATTAGGTATACTCATTTTAAATCCATCTTTAAGCTCATCTAAACTTTTTATCTTATCTGAATATAGTCCATAGTCACTTGCAAGAACTTTCTTACCATATCTAACTAAATTAGTCCCCTTGCTCTTATTAAAAGCATTGAGATAAGGTTCATGTTGGTAAAAATTCACGTCTATACTTCCTTCAGCTAATGCCATGTCTGTTACTACAGCATCATCAAACACTTTAATTTCTAGTTTATATCCACTTAAGTTTTCAAAATCCTTTTGTGCAGCTCTTAATGGAGCTTCAAATAGTACTGATGTTCCTGCTATTATTACCTTTTTTTCATTTGTGCTTTTTGAATCTGTTTGTTTAGTGACAGCTTTGCCACTACAACCAGTAAATGATAGCACTAGTACGATAGATAGCATCAATAATATTATCTTTTTTATTTCTATTTTCAAACTATACCGTCCATTTATTTTTGCCCATTCAGCATCTTTTTTGTCTTCCCAATACCATTATTAGTGCGTACTTGTTCACCTCCTCTATATCAAAAGTTATTGCACTTCTTGGATCTCTGCCAGAAAGCAATACACGTATACAGTATGTTCTATTATCTCAATTTTCTATATAAGAAATCACCTGATAATTGAATAATTTGAACTATTATAATCAAGACAAACACTGTACCATACATTACGGTTTCATTAAAACTTTGATATCCATATGTAAGTGCTATTGCACCTAGGCCTCCTCCTCCCACTGCTCCTGCCATAGCTGTTGCTCCTAAAATGGAAACTACTGCTAAGGTTATTACGGAAATAATTGAAGGAATAGCTTCTTTAATCATTATTTTAAAAATTATTTGCATATCTGATGCTCCAAAGGACCTTGCTGCCTCAATAAGTCCCCTATCTACTTCCTTAAGGGTTCCTTCTATTAGTCTAGCTATAAAAGGGGAGGCTGCTATTGTTAATGGCACTATGGCAGCTTTTTCTCCAATGGATGTTCCTACAATAAATCTTGTAAGCGGTATTATTGCAACTATCAATATAATAAATGGAAAGGATCTTACTATATTTATAACTGTATCTAGTACTTGATAGATGTATTTATTTGGCTTTAATCCATTTTTATCTGTTACGGTTAAAATAATTGCAAGAATAAATCCAAAAAATGTAGAAAACACTACAGCAACTAACACCATGTATAATGTCTTGATTAGTTCGGGAAAAACAATTTTACTTAATAGCTCTATAGCATCATTGCTCATTATTTATTACCTCCCATTGTACTCCAATGTCAGTTAGGTAATTGGTTATCAATTTTTCATTTTTTTCCTCTGTATTTATAACAATTGAACCTAAAACATCGTCTCTATATTTCTCCATCTTACCCCACACTATAGAAAAGTCTATATTTAACTTCCTAGCTATACTAGATATTATACTTCTACTTTCGGATATATCCGTTTTTGAATATATTAGCCTTATGTTTTTCCCTATACTTGGAAGTATTTCATCATCTTCTTCACCTAATAAATTCTTTAAGGACTGTGGTTGATTTAAGAATATATCTTCAACATTTCCCTTAGCAGCAATCTCTCCTTTTTCTAATATGGACACTTTAGTACAAATCTGTCTCACTACCGACATCTGATGTGTTACAACAACAATAGTTATTCCAAGTTTCTCATTAATTTCCCTTAATAGGGATAGTATTGACTTTGTAGTTTTGGGATCTAATGCCGATGTAGCTTCATCACAAAGTAAAATTTTGGGATTAAGGGAAATTGCCCTCGCTATTGCAACCCTTTGTTTTTGCCCTCCACTTAAGGCTCTTGGTTTTCCTTTAATTTTGTCTTCAATTTCAACTATCTCTAGTAACTCTTTTACTCTTTTATCTATGATATCTTTTTTGTATCCCCAACATTCCATTGGCAACGCAACATTTTCATATACTGTTTTTCTCTGTACTAATGAAAAGTGCTGAAATATCATTCCAATATTTTTTCTAAATTCCCTAATTTCTTTATCACTATGATTTTTCACTTCAAAGCCATCTATTTTCAAGCTTCCAGAATCATAGGATTCAAGACCATTTATACACCTTAAAAGTGTTGACTTCCCTGCCCCACTTTTGCCTACAAGGCCATAGATATCTCCGTCTTCAATACTAAGATTAATATTATCTAAAACATGAATCTTACCAAATGACTTTTGTAAATTAACAATTTCAATCAAATTATTTATGCCTCCATCCGCAGATATTAATTTAATGGAGAACCCCTCCGATAGTAGTACCCTTTTGCCTACCGACTGGTGCAGTCCAGCAATAATTCCGCCTTTAGAATTGCTCCGGACCAAGAGGCCAATAATTTCTGATTCTTAAAAAACGGTACACATATTGCTGATAGATAGAGTCTGAGCAGGTTCTATTCCCGATAATAAAATTATTATACTATTAGTATTATATTATGTAAATGCATAACCTTAAGATTATTTATGTAATTTTACTTATCCTTGAATCCGTGACCAACGGATAGTTTATCATACAAATAAGGCTACGGCTCATCCTTATC
>NZ_JYNH01000083.1 GCF_000960765.1 Desulfosporosinus sp. I2
CGGACGGTCTGGGTGTCACCGGAGCCAAGGATGGCGGGAGGTGACCAAAGACCATAATCTTTGTTTATTCTTGCGCATCTTTTGTGGCGCTCAGTTATAATACCATTTTAGGCCTATGCTGTCAACATATTATTTGATTAAAATTATCGAATTGTAAAGAAACCTCAATTGGTAATATTTGTAATTTTAATATTAGATATAGACAAAAATACATCAGAGTGATTCTATGGTTATTATCCTTCTAACGAATTCTCGACAGCGTGAAAAGCTGCCTTAAAATGATCATTCTTAATAATCTGAGCAATCATATCTTGTTTTTACTTCCTCTGTGTATTCATGAAAGATGGGGTTTTAAATCCCATTCATCTTTTGAAGGGTAATACCGCAAATTGGCTCTGACTGTTTTTTCATTGTCATCTTTTCTAAATACTAAAGTTAATGCGTAATTGTTAAAATTATATTCATTGTCAAAGCCTGACCCGTTTACACTTAAATCAGAAATTTTCATCTCTTTTATACCTCCACTTTAGCTCACGTTCGTGTTATATTATGTAATTTAGGCTACTTCTTTATGCAAATATATTTTTAACAGAGTATCCAACTAGGTCCCTCACGGATTGAGTTAGGAGATCAAAGAAAGAGATTAAACCAAATCGTTAAATACATGGGCCGAGCGTTTTCGACGATAATCTCATATGGACAATGATACCATAAGCTTTAGTCACCGAAACAAAAAGTGAAACTCCCACTAACAAGAAGTGGGAGTCCTATGCATCAAAATAATAATCTATATCCTCTAGATAATAGTCTCTGCAAAATCATTTAATATAACAGGAATCCATTGCGTTCCAGCTTTTGTCCGAGGCTCTAATTTAACATTCTTTACGTCAATCTTTGTGACAGTTCCACTGACTTGGATGATGTTTAATAAATCATCCTCTTGAACCTGGGCAATACCTATGACAAAACCCGTTATTACAGGGTCTACCTTCCCAATAGCAATCCCCTTTCCTGATCGTCCTTGGGATTTATATTCCGTAAAAGAAGTCCTTTTTAGGAATCCGCGTTCAGTAACTGTGATAAGAGCCCTTAATGGATTATCTCCTGAAGGTAACAATAACCCATCGACAACCCAATCCTCATCCCCTAAGGCTATTCCTTTGACACCACGGGATTTTCGACCCATCGGATTAATTTCCGTCTCTGCATAACGAATCGATTGTCCTTTATAAGTTGCCAGAAATAATTCATTTAGTCCATCGCTTAGGAAGACTTTAACGACGCGGTCACCTTCTTTTAGTCCAATAGCCTCGGGAGAGCGAGCGTTTACAAAATCACTTGCCTGACAGCGCATAACCTGACCATCCTTAGTCACAAAAACAAGGTAAACCCCTTCAGATGTATCTTTGATAGATAAAGTCGAAACTACTTTATCTCCATTTGGTAAAGGAAATAGATTGGTTAAGGGACCGCCTTTATCTTTATACCCCATATCTGGAACTGTCTTTGCATTAATACTATAAAACTTTCCAGTAGTGGTAAAGAAATAGAGCGTATCCCTTTCTGAACAGGTTATCTTCTCCACTAAATAATCTCCATCTTTGAATACGTAGAGCAAGGCATTTGCTTTGTTCTTCTTAGTTGGGAGGGCTGTCCTTTTAATATAGCCATTCTTAGTAAGCATAATTTCATTGAGGCTTTCCGGTTCAGCAAAAGAACTTAGGTCCAGCTGATTTCTCATTTCTTCAGGCAAAATAATGGTGCGTCGATCATCTCCGTACTGATCAGAAATGTCCTTTAGTTCTTTCTTAATAATGCTGTAAACTTTATTCACATCCGAGAGAATACTTTCTAACTCAGCTATTAATTTCAAAATATCTGCATGCTCATTTTTAATCCCATCTAATTCGAAATTCGTTAAATGTTGAAGCTTCATATCCAAAATCGCTTGTGCTTGAATTTCAGAGAGTTCAAAACGGCTAATTAAGCTAGCCTTGGCCAAAGAAGGGGTCTTACTGGCGCGAATAAGGTCAATCACCTCATCAAGATTATTAATCGCTATAACCAGTCCTTCTAGAATGTGTGCTTTTAAACGTGCCTTCTCTAAGTCGAATTCTGTGCGTTTGATAACGACAATTCTTCTATGGTTAATAAATGCAGCATTTATCTCCTTAAGTCCCAGAACCTTCGGAGTACCTTCTGCCGTAATCACTAAATTAATAATCCCAAATGTATCTTCCATCTGAGTATACTTATATAGAAGGCGCAAAACGCTTAGCGGATCCGCTTCCTTGCGACATTCGATCACGAGTCGAATCCCTTCCCGATCGGATTCATCCCTAACCTCGCTTATTCCCTCGATTTTTCCCACGTCAGCAAGTGTTTCTATCTTGGCTGCTAGCGTTGATTTATTAACTTGATAAGGAATCTCAGTAATAATAATTAAGCTTTTACCATTTTTAACTTGTTCAATGATCGCCTTACCGCGCATCGTCACTTTTCCGCGTCCGGTTTTGTAGGCATTAACAATACCTTCCGTGCCAATAATTACCCCGCCCGTAGGAAAGTCTGGTCCAATCACCTTTTCCATAAGTTCGTCAACCGTTATTTGAGGATTATCAATTTGAAGGATCACACTGGCCACAACTTCTCTCAAATTGTGGGGAGGCATATTAGACATCATACCTACAGCAATTCCTGAACCTCCATTAACTAGAAGATTGGGAAAAGGGCTAGGTAGAACGGCGGGTTCTTTTAAACGTTGATCATAATTCAATTTGAAAAGGACCGTGTTTTTCTCAATGTCTTGAGTTATGAGCTGAGATAAAGGGGTCATTCTCATTTCTGTGTAACGCATTGCGGCTGCATTATCCCCATCGATCGAGCCAAAATTCCCTTGACCATCCACCATCGGATAGCGTGTAGCCCAAGGTTGCGCCATGCGTACTGCGGAATCATAGATTGACGAGTCGCCATGGGGATGGTACTTTCCCATACAGTCCCCCACCAAACGCGCTGACTTGCTATACGGTTTATCCGCATACATCCCAATTTCATCCATCGAAAAAAGAATTCTGCGATGAACAGGTTTTAACCCATCCCTAACATCAGGAACTGCCCGCTGTAATATGACATGTTTAGAATAACCTAAGAAGGATTCCGGCAAAACATCCTCAAGGGGACGTTGGCTAATGTTGTCTTCTAATATACTCATCGGGTATTAACTCCTCCTAAAAAACTCTACATATCATCATCGGTAAAGACGATATTCTCCATTAGAAAATCACGTCTGGGCTCGACTTGCTCACTCATGAGGATTCTTAGTTTCCGTTCTGCTTCCAGAAGATCATCGATCGTCACCTGAATCATGCGTCGATTGGCCGGATTCAAGGTTGTTTCCCAAAGCTGCTCTGGATTCATTTCCCCAAGGCCCTTGTAACGTGAAATCTTGGCAGTTTTCCCTAATTCCTTAAGTTCTTTCTTAAGCTCGTTTTCGTCGAATGCGTAGCGGATTATCTTGCCTCGTTCTTTTTCAATTTTATATAACGGAGATTGAGCAATAAAAACTCGTCCGTTTAAAATGAGTGGTTTCATATATAGCGATAGAAAAAGGTCAACAGCAGACAGCGGATATGCGCTCCGTCAATGTCTGCATCCGTCATAATACAAACTCGTGCATAGTTACCCTTCTCTAAATCAAATTCTTTTCCAATACCCGAGCCTACGGCTGTAATAATGCTCCTGATCTCCTCATTTTCCAAGACCTTATCCATCTTGGCCCGGTAAGTGTTAATAACTTTTCCTCGCAAAGGAAGAATGGCTTGAAATCGTCGATCACGACCCATTTTAGCTGAACCGCCTGCACTATCCCCTTCAACAAGAAAAAGTTCATTGCGGGATTTATCCTTCCCGCTACAGGCTGCGAGTTTACCGCTTAACGCCTTAACTTCGGCATCACGAGCTTTCTTTTTTAACTCCTTTGCTTTCTTAGCAGCGAGTCTCTGCAGGCAAGTCGTTAATGACCGATTGATAACCTCTTTAGCAACCGAAGGGTTTTGATCAAAGAATTGGCTTATCCCCTCATTAGTGAGCGACTGAACAATCCCTTCAACTTCCATATTAGAAAGTCTTGTTTTGGTCTGTCCCTCGAATTGAGGATCTTTGATCTTGAGGGATAGTACACAAGTCAAACCATCTTTAAGGTCATCTCCAATCAGATTTTCATCTTTTTTGAAAAGATTGTTCTTGCGCCCATAAAGATTAAAAACTTTGGTTAAAGCTGTGCGGAACCCTGATTCATGAGTCCCACCCTCATCGGTAGGAATGTTATTGACATAGGAATGCAGAGATTCATCCTCTCCATCGTTGTACATAATGGCACACTCTACAACGACATCGTCTTTCTCCCCTTTAAAATAGATGGGTTTCTTATGCACAGGGGAAACGCTCGATACTTTATTTAAGTGTTCGATAAATCCAATGATTCCATTTTTAGAATAAAAGGTTTCCGATTTAATTTCTCCGCGTAGATCAGTCAGAATAATAGTTAAACCATTGTTGAGAAATGATAGCTCCATCAAACGACTGCGCAGGGTGTCATATTTAAAGACGGTAGTCTCTTTGAAAATGAGGGGATCGGGTTTAAAAACGACCGAAGTACCTGTTCCGATCACTTTTTTACCAATAATATGTAAATCAGATTTGAGCTGACCTCCATTGACATACTCTACACGATAGCATTTTCCATTCCGTCTTATATCTACAGTCAAGTAAAGAGACAAGGCATTTACAACACTTGCCCCAACACCATGCAATCCACCCGACGTTTTGTAGGTATTCCCATCAAACTTCCCTCCGGCATGTAACGTTTCAAAAGCTAAGCGTACAGCCGAAACTTTCTTGACAGAATGTATATCAACTGGAATTCCACGCCCATTGTCCACAATCGTCATCGAGCCATCTGGATTAATAGTGACCTCAATTCGATCACAAAATCCGACCCCAGCCTCGTCGATTGCGTTATCAATAATTTCATAAGCAAGGTGGTGTAGCCCTCTGCTCCCCGTGGAACCGATATACATGCCAGGTCGTTTGCGAACGGCCTCCAATCCTTCTAAGACCTGAATGGACTCTGCATTATATTGAGTTTCTGACAAGACCAGTTCACATCCTTTTTATTCTTATTAATTCGATGGTTGCTAATTAATAAGTAGAATATCACCTGCTGAGCCCCTTTGTCCACAACTAGAAAGATTAAACTATAGGAACATAGGTTCTTGAGCAGAAGAACTAGTCGTGCTATGATGGATAAATACTTGATATTATACTTCTCTAAAGTAATGGGGGTAATCGTTTGACAACAAAGACATTTCACCATTTGATCCATTGGCGTGACTTTAAACTTAAGGTTTTTTTTGAAGGGATTATAATTGGACTATTTTCAGGCCTAATTATAGTGGCTTTTAGATACAGTTTAGAGCGGGCAGAGTCATTAAGAGAATCTCTTTTCCACTTGGGTAATTTTAATAGTTTAAAAATAATCATCTTACTTCTCGGACTTGGCCTTATTGCATTTATATTAAATATGATTGTTAAGCATGAACCTCTTGTAAGTGGTAGCGGTATACCACAAGTGAAAGGGGTTTTAACGGGTCACCTAAAAATGAAATGGGCAAAGGTTCTCGTTCTTAAGTTCGTCGGTGGTGTTCTAGCGATTGGAGCTGGTTTATCTTTAGGGCGTGAAGGACCTTCCGTGCAAATAGGAGCCGCCGTAGGTCAAGGTGTAAGTAGACTTTTAGGTCGTTTAAAAATTGAGGAAAAGTTTTTAATTACCAGCGGAGCAAGTGCAGGTTTGGCAGCTGCTTTTAATGCCCCTTTAGCTGGTGTAATATTTGCAATGGAAGAACTCAACAAAAACTTTTCTCCGGCCATTTTAATGTCAACTGTGGCGGCCTCCCTTTCAGCAGACTTTATAACCAAACTTTTCTACGGTTCAACGTCGGCCTTTAATTTCCCACTTCTCCCGATTTTACCTGTGAATTATTACATTTACTTAATCGGATTAGGTCTTTTGATCGGATTATTCGGTGGATTTTTCAACCGTTCATTACTCAAAACCCTTGAAATTAAGGAAAAAATGGGTTTACCCAACACGTTAGTCATTCTAATTCCATTACTAATGGCCGGGATATTAGGCTATTTTCTACCTGAAGTGCTTGGCGGAGGTAATCATTTAATAGACTCTCTAGGCCAAAGTTATTTCCCGATAAGTCTGCTGATTATTTTAGTCTTAACAAAGTTTTTCTTTACCTTAATTAGCTATGGTACAGGTGTACCAGGTGGGATATTTTTACCGATCCTAGTGATCGGCGCATTAACAGGAAACATCTACAGCGATTTGATTATAAAACTTTTCAATGTTAACCCATCTTATGCTAATAATTTTATAATCTTTGCCATGGCAGCCTATTTTACGGCCGTTGTGAAAGCGCCTATTACCGGAAGTATACTTATTACGGAAATGACCGGCTCATTTAGTCACTTATGGGCGCTTATTACTGTTTCAACAGTGGCATATCTGTCCAGTGATTTTTTAAAAACCAAACCCATATATGAAGCACTTTATGATCGCATCTTATCAAGAAAGAGCAGTACAATAAACGAAAAGGAAACAATGATACTTATCGAAACCGTCATATGTCTAGGTTCAGAAATCAGTGGGAAAAGTGTTAAACAAATTGTTTGGCCCAAACATTGTCTGTTAGTTAATATTAAACGAGGAGATCAGGACATAATACCTCAAGGAGATACGCGAATTTATCCTGGAGATCATATCTTCGCTCTTGTCAACGAGAACCGTGCCGTAGATATTGAACAATCCCTTTGCTTACTTTCCGATGAAAAGCTCATGGTTTAACTAAGTTTTTAACTATACAGAATTTTAGGATAACACACTTTATACCAAGCACATGAATTGTTCAATACATAAACTGGTGTATTTATTAAACCTATAACCTGATTTTGTAATATAATAAATAAGGACGCTCGGAAACTAATCTTCCGAGCGTCCTTATTATTTAACAATCATGACCGGACATTCTGCTTTGCTTAAAACCCGTTGACTAACGCTTCCCAGCAAAGATCCGGTAAGCGTTCCGTACCCACGGTTTCCCATTATTACAAGATCAATTTGTTCGTTCTTAATCACTTCCAGAATAGTTGCCGCTGGATGCCCAGGTATTTGTTTCTTCTCTATGGCTATATCAGTATCAATCCCGTTCAGGGCTACAGTCAAAACTTCTCTTCCGTATATACTGATTTCTTCCTGAGGTACCGAAATCCCTTCTGAAAGCGTATAGCCCATGGCCTCTGGGGTATAAACCACGTGCAAGAGGACGATTTGAGAAGCAAACTTTTTCGCCAATTCCAAGGCCAGCATCAAAGCACGTTGAGCTGAGTCAGAAGCGTCCGTTGGAACCAAAATAGTCTTAAACATTCGTTCTCCCTCCTTATCCAAAAGAATAACTACTAACTTCTATCTTCTGATTCCCTAAAACCAATACCTTGGATAGTGTCTATTGGGAGATAGGTTATTTACCAGAAGCCCGATTATTATCAAAATTACAGCACCTGCTGCAATCGGAGTCACAATATAGCTAGAATTGGCTTTACTCAAAACGGCAAATAGAGCAGTTGCTCCTCCCGGTGGATGTGTTGTCTTGGTAAGAAGCATTACGACCAATGCTAGGGCGGTGCCCAAGGCAGGAGACCACCAAGTTAACCCAAACATCATAAAAGTAGCCACGCCCGCAGCAGCCGAAAGAGTATGACCAAAAAACACATTTCGGGGTTGGGACAAAGGGGCATCAGGAACACCGTAAATCAACACTGCGGATGCGCCAAAAGATGTCACTACCGCCACGTCAAATTTTTGAGAATAAAACACGATGGCTGTTATCCCTACAAAAGCACCAACCCAGGTAATGATTACGTCTAAGGTTGGAGGGGAAACAAGGGGAGTTGACCTTTTATAGCCCTTCATTTTGGATATGTATTTAATCAACAAGGTAGCTACCCTCCGGATCAAAGCCATCGCACTCTTAGGAGTAGAAATAGTTTCAGTTTCCCCCAGCCTATTTACTTCTTGCAATTCAACTCACTCCCAACTCAAGTTCCATATCCTGATTATAAGCCTATTTCAACTTAGATACTGTGAACGATGTCACACTTTTTCCAGTAATCCTCCACTATTCAAAATGGAGGCAAGCATGCCATAATGGAATTATTGACTACAAGGATTAGGAGGAAGTCTATGAGAAAGGTCCTACTGCTTCTGCTCCCTTTCATGTTTCTTATCGCAGCCAATGTATCGGGATCAAACAGTGCTTTCTCGCTCACTCAAGTAAGAACTTTACCAACTTTCGAAAAGTCTTCTCCCTCTCCCATCGTTTCTACCCCAAGACCAGAACTAGACGAATCGGAGCAAATTAATGATTTACGTTTTGGAGTGGTTAGCGACATTCACGTAAGAAGTATTGATTCTGTGGCCCAAAACAAGTTTCTACAGATGCTTAGTGAAATGGAAAAACTTAAGGTCTCAGATTTAGTGATCAACGGCGATTTAGGAGATGGGATGCCGCAAGACTACACTACTTTAGAAAAACTTACTAGGCGACAGAATAACGGTCCAAAGATTTATTACACAATTGGAAACCATGAGTTTTACAAGGCTTATCACAACCCTATTACCAACGCCTGGAGCCCTGAAACCTTCCCCAACGGCGAAACCGACGATGCCGCTCTTAGTCGGTTTCTCGACTTTACAAAGCGTAGTAAAGTTTACTATGATAAATATTTAAAAAGCTATCATTTTATCTTTCTTGGATCAGAGAAATCAGCAATCACTGATCAGACCTATGGCGATAGAGCCTATCTATCAGAAGAGCAGTTAGGTTGGCTAGAGTCAAAGCTCAAGGAAAATTATTCACCTGGTAAGCCAATTTTCGTATTCCTCCATCAACCACTGCTTAAGCTTGGGTCTACCCTAAACAGGCCAGACTTTGTCATCCAAGCTGATCGCCTACGAGAAATCCTTAATCAATTTCCGGAGGTGATTTTTTTCACCGGCCATATTCACCGTCAATTGAAACTTCCCACAACAATCCTCAAAGAAGAGTTTATCATGGTAAACTCTTCTTCAGTCGCCCTTCCCCGAGATGTTAACGGGCAGGCCCTCCCTAACCAAAGTGAAGGTCTAGTTGTCGAAGTCGTTGAAAATAAAGTGAGTATCAAAGGGAGGGACTTCCTGTCCAAAACCTGGATTCCGGAAATGCAATACAAGTTATAAGCGCTTCAAAGTGCTAGTATACAGAACACTATGACAATCGGTATTTACTCGGATTCGGCGAAAGAATTCACTTCGTTTTCTCTGGGGTCGATTTGACAAGGGACCAAACGTCGAATCTTCAATGTGGCGAGGGGCAGGGCCTAATTTGAAGTTTATAAAGTTCTTGAGTTTAAAAAGCGAAGCCTGTTTCCGTTGGAACCGGAAACAGGCTTCATTAATAATGATTGTATAAGCTTTACGCTATTTCTTTGACGCATATAAAACGAAATCTTAAGACTTTTAGCTTATCTGCCCTTCTCCGTGGCCATTCGCTTAAATTTCTCTCGAGCGTTTTCTGGCGGAATAGATAATACTTCACGACGGGACATAACTAGCGAGCTACTTGGACAGGCAGCGGAACACACTCCACAACCAATACAGATCTCACTCTTCAAAACTGGCACTTCAATCCCATTACCCTGATCCGTCATAGAAATTGCATGGATATGGCACTTATCGGCGCAGATACCACAGCTAACGCAGTTTTCAAGTTCGAAGGATGGGATGAAATTACTCGGGTGGGTGGCGAAGATCTGTTGTTCATTGATCCCCCGGAGAACATTACAGCAACATCCGCAGCAATTACAAATGTAGGTTGGTTTATTCATCACATTGTCACACATGTGAACTAAACCATACTCTTGAGTTTGATCAAGCACTCTCAACAGATCATCCACGGTTGCCGGTTTGCCTAACCCCTTACGAACAATCCATTCAGCGGCTCCACCAAGGGACATACAGACTTCCACTGGTGCATCACAAGCTTTACCGAGATGAGCTCGTTCGTGTCGACAAGCACACATGGTAATGGCGCCTCCCCCGGATTGCCGAATGATTTCTGTCGCTTTTTCATAGTCCAATACTTCAGTTTCTACTGCTAAGGGCATGACCTTTTCATAAATCAGGGTTCGCATGATTTTTGTATCCAGGCCAGCAATTTCTCGCATGGCCCCAGGACTGTGAAAGTAAGTGTCAAATAGTTCTGCCAACTCTTTCATGTTGACTTGGTCCCTTGTCCTCATAAACGTATACTCGAAGAATCCAACTAAAACTGGCGCTAACATATAATAGAAGGAATCTTTCCGAGGAATATCTAGTACCAATCCTTTATCAGACATTCCATCTAAGATAATCTTTAATTCACGTTCCTCTATACCGGTAACAGACGAGATTTTAGTTAAGGACATCGGAATTAATGAGAATTGGCTACCCACTAAAGCTTCACTCTCTGTATAGAGACGATGAAGAATTGCCATAAGGTCCTCATTGATCGGTGCACCTTCTGGAGCTTTACTTAAACGTTCGGCAAGTGCATGGTATATCTCTTCTTTGGCATTTATGATATGACCCAAACTCTTTTCCCTCCTTTAATCGAGGTTCGATGCGCGAACTGCGAGGTTCGATATTGAATAATTCATACTGCGGCTTTTGTTGTCCTCTTTAAAACCTTCGGACCTCGAATTTCGCGCATCGCTATTTGCTCCCTTCAGCGTAGGCCTCATGGATAGCATCAAGGACTTTACGAGGTTTAACTGCATCCCCGATAATACTCAAAGACTCAAGCTTACCTTGTAGGGCTGAGTAGAGTTCATTTTGGGAACTGGAGCCCACAGCTAAGATAACGGTATCTGCCGGAAGAACCTTTTGCACTCCGTCGCTCTCAACTAACACACCGTCCGAACGAATTTCAAGTACTTTGTTTTCCTCCAGACAGTTAACTCTGTACCGTTTCAAATCTGCCAACATAGACCAACGAGTACTGGGACCGATGTCCCGTCCGATTCCTTTAGCCATCTCTAAAACTGTGATTCTTTTAGTTCCTTGAGTTGCCAAACGATAGAGTTCTTTATCAGTTTCTGCTTGCTGCACCAGTAGGAAGCGCAAGCTTTCATTATCTAGTGTACCAGATTCCGCTAGCAGGAGCGCAGTATCAACTCCGACAGCTCCACCTCCAACGATTATAACGTTTTTCCCCGTTTTTTTATGGCCCAACAAAACATCCCAAGCCTGCAGAACCTCGGTTCCGGCTTCAATTTTGATGGGAGGAGTTATGGGACGAGCACCCGTGGCAATGACAACCCTATCAAATTCTCCATTCTGGACAGCCGAAAGAACTTTTTCAGGGGTAGCCATAATATTATAATCAATTGTCACCCCTAATTCCAGACAGATATTAGCTAAGTAAGTTCCAAAATACAAAAAATCTCGACGTCCAGGAGGCGCTCCGGCTAAAGCTAATTGTCCTCCAGTCTTGTCACTTGCTTCCCAAATCGTGACTTTATGTCCTCTTAACGTTGCTATACGTGAAAATTCTAATCCAGCTGAACCTGCCCCAATCACTAAAATCTTTTGCCTTTGAGCAGGTGGGTTGTTTCGTGCCAATTCGGCTAATTCTGCTTCCCGGCCTGCCTCAGCGTTGACCAAACAACTTACAGGTTTCAGTTGAAAGATATTGTCCAAACAACCCTGATTACATCCAATACAAGGACGAATGGTATCTGAATTTCCGGCCATAGCCTTTTGGGGGAACTCTGGATCGGCCAACAGGGATCGGGCCATGCCAATAAAGTCTGCCTTACCCTCCTGCAAAATCTCCTCAGCCAATTCAGGCGTGTTAATCCGGTTACAAGCGATCACAGGGATTGAAACTACTTGTTTAATGCCGTTAGCTAAATAGACATAAGCTCCGGGGGGAACATTCATGGTCAGCTGAGGGACTTGGGTTTCATGCCACCCACCCGTTACATTAAGAGCATTAACTCCAATTTTCTCAAGAGCTTGACAAAAAGCCCGAGACTCTGTGTTCGTGTGACTACCGGATACAAAATCATTTCCCGCAACTCGAACAATGATGGGGAAATCTAATCCAACCGCGTTACGTACTGCCTGTACCACTTCAAGTCCAAACGTCATGCGGGCTTGTAAGTCTCCACCATAGCGATCCGTTCGTTGATTGGTGACTGGGGAAAGGAACTGGGAAATAAGGTACCCAGCACTGGCAATAATTTCAACCCCATCAAACCCTGATACTTGTGCTCTTTTAGCTGCATTGGCAAACGAAGCAATCACTTCAATAATCTTTTCCTGAGTAAGTTCTACCGGTGTTTGCCTGGTCAACTTTGATGGAATAGGAGAAGGAGCCACAGAAGGTTGGCCAGTCAAAGCAGAGTGAGCATACCTTCCGGCTTGGTAAAGCTGAGGGATAATTTTTGCCCCTTCCGCGTGAACAGCATCCACTAAACGACGCAAACCTGGAATATATCGATCGTCATCAAGTTGAGTCATACCAAAAGCGTTTCCAATCAGGTCAATACCACATCCGCCAACCACAATCAGACCAACTCCACCACGGGCCCGGGCACGATAAAACTCAATCAGTTGATCATTTACTTCTCCTTTAGGACTATAACCTAAATGCATTGGCGTCATTACCAAACGATTGCGAAGTTGAAGTGTACCAATTTGAGCGGGTGAAAAAAGCATAGACATTTATAAAAGCCCTCCTAATTATAACTTTCTTATACTAGCTTCTTTAATTAATAGACAATAATTTGATAGTCTATAATACCAATCGGCCTCGAATCACGCCGGAATTTTACGGAGCAGAAAGAGCTTATAAAAAGGTTAGTCAACGACTTTGTAGACGATATCTTGGACGCTCACCCGTGGGCGAGGTACTGGATTCTGGTCTGGAAAGCCTACCGGCATTAAGGCAGTGATCACTAAGTGTTCTGGCAATTCCAAAATCTGGCTTATCTGCTTGGCTTTCATCAATTGTACCCAGCAGGTTCCTAAGCCCAATGAAACCGCACGTAGAGAAATATGTTCCACTGCTAAAGCCACATTTAACATGGCATGTGGGATAAATGCCTTTAAAGTATTTGCATCTTTGGGCTTGTCGATGTCCGGATAGATATCAAAGGATTCCGGACCGAATACCCCCGCATCAACCAATTCCTGCAGCCTTTTCCTAGTGTCACGGGCATAGGTCATCAGGTCAGCGCAACAAACCAGTAAAATAGGTGCTTGGCTAAGAAACGTTTGATTAAATGATGCGGCTTGAATTTGTTCTTTCACGTTTTGGTTCTTGACTACAATAAAACGCCACGGTTGATGATTAGTTCCAGATGGAGCTAAACGCGCTGCCTCTAACAATTCCTGCAACATTTCATCGGGTACTGGATCAGATTTGTATTTGCGAATGCTACGCCGCTCAATCATTGCCGTTTTGATATCCAAACTACTTGCCACCTTTCAGGCATTTGCCTAACATGTTTGATTAGGTTTTGGATCCGAGTTCAATAATTATTGAAGTTTCTCCGCTATCTTGATCAGTACCTGATCAAGAAAACGCATAATTATCGCTCCCTCAAAATTGAATATTCGGATATCTCCTGTGAAAAAAATTAATCCAATGCTAATTTTTCAAGAACTTTTTCAAACGTTGCAAACTCCTCTTCAGTAAAGCGTTCTTGTATTTCATGATTCAACTTTTCAGCCAAACAAGTTATCTGCAGAATATTTTGTTTCGCCTTATCTTTAAGAAAGATTAACAACGAGCGCCTATCTTCAGGGTCGTCCCTCCTTTCTACCAAATCCTGACGTTCCAGACGATCCAAGATGGAGGTAAGGGTTGAGCCATCCATCTCTAGGCTTTTAGCAAGGTCTTTAAACTTGACTCCATCATTTTCCCATACTGCGCTCAGTACATAAAATTGAGCAGGAGTAATACCATACTGCGAAAAGCTACTTTCGTAATAACGATGGACCTTTCTCATCACTCTACTGAGCTTATAGCATACATACTTTGACGGTCTACTACTGTTAGTCTTCATCTCGTCCACAATTACACCTCAGTCTATATTGTTGGTACGACATTTATTTGTATAACATTAATTGTATACAAATAATTATGAGTAAAGTATAACTTAGTTTCTTTTTTTTGGCAATATGAATTTTCATTCATTATCAGAATTTTTGTAATTTAAAAAGATGCTGTCTACTTATTTTGACAGCATCTTTTTAAGACTAACTAATAGTTGGCGCTACCTTTTTATACTACTTGACTATCTAAATTCGCACCCGTGAACTGACTGTTATATAGATCCGCATAGAATCCCTTCTGAGCAAGTAGATCCTGATGGTTACCCATTTCAACAATACTTCCTTTGTTCATAACTAGGATCAATTCTGCATCTCTAATCGTAGATAGTCTATGCGCAATCACAAAGCTTGTTCTGCCATTCATAAGTTCCGTCATAGCTCTTTGAATATAAACCTCAGTTCTCGAGTCAACACTACTTGTCGCTTCATCAAGAATTAAGATTGCAGGATCTGCCAGGATGGCCCGCGCAATCGTGAGAAGTTGTTTTTGACCCTGAGATATATTAGAAGCTTCCTCATTTAAGATTGTATTATAGCCATCAGGAAGTGTTTTAATAAAGTGATGAGCATGAGCAGCTCTGGTCGCTTGTATAACCTCTTCTTCTGTAGCACCTTCGCGGCCGTAAGCAATATTTTCCATAATAGTGCCGTTAAAGAGCCAGGTATCTTGAAGCACCATACCGAACATACTGCGTAAAGCACCACGCTTGATATCTCGAATATCAACCCCATCGATCGTTATTTTACCGGCATTTAGTTCATAGAACCGCATTAGCAGGTTGACGAGGGTCGTTTTACCGGCACCCGTTGGCCCGACAATAGCGATTGTATGTCCCTGTTTGACATCGATATTCACATTCTTAATTAGCGGTTCTTCTTCTTTATAGTTAAAATCGACGTTTTCAAATCTTACTTCTCCCTTAGGAAAAGGTATAACTTTAGCATCAGCACTATCCGGAAATTCTTCGACTTCATCAAGCAGTTCAAACACACGCTCAGCGGATGCCACAGTCGATTGAATAATATTAGCAATATTGGCAGTTTGAACGATTGGCATCGTAAATTGTCTTGAATATTGAATAAAGGCTAGAATATCGCCAATAGTAAGGGAACCCCTAATGGCAAAAATAGCACCAACGACACTGACAATTACATAACCTAGATTGCTAACAAATCTCATTAAAGGCATTATGATCCCTGAAATAAATTGAGCTTTATAACCAGCAGTATAAAGTTTAGCATTAATATCATTAAAGGTTTCGATAGATTCATCCTCACGTCCAAAGGCCTTAACAATTCTGTGCCCAGTGTACATTTCTTCGACATGCCCATTAAGTTCTCCCAAGGATTTTTGCTGAGCAGCAAATTGCTTTTGGGAGTGTTTGGCAATATTCATGGTTACTAAAACATAGAGTGGTAGAGTTAAAATAACAATCAGTGTTAATAACGGACTGATAGAAAGCATCATAACCATAACACCGAGAATCGTTACAATAGAAGTAATCAGTTGGGTGAGACTTTGTTGTAGCGTAGTTGAAATATTGTCAAAATCGTTGGTCACACGGCTCAAAATTTCGCCATGCGTTCTGGCATCAAAGAACTTAAGCGGTAAGCGAGAAAGCTTCTCATCAACTTCTTTACGCATATTATAAACCGTTTTTTGGGAAACTCCCGCCATAATATATTGTTGCAAATAACTAAATGCCGCACTAATTAGATATAACCCTAAAAGAATTAACACGATCTGACCGATATATTTGAAATCCATAGATGGAATAGGCTGATGCATCTTTATAGCCATCATTTTGGCAGCGAAGCCTTCTCCGATTTTTGTGATAGCCTTACCCATGACTTTGGGGCCAACAATACTAAAAATTGTGCTCAGGATGGCAAAGATAAACACGGCAATAAATTTGGTTCGCTGAGGCTTTAAATAATTAAGCAGCCTGAAAAGTGTTCCCTTAAAATTCTTTGCTTTTTCCACCGGTTTTCCTATAGATCCCGCCGGTCCACCTGCTCTTCCACCAAAACCTTGTTGGGGTTTATCCACTTTACGTTGTTCACTCACGCTAATTCCTCCTCTGAAAGCTGGGAAGCTACAATCTCACGATATACCTTACAGGAATCTAACAGTTCTTTATGCGTTCCCATGCCAGCTATCTGTCCTTCATCTAAAACAATAATTCGATCAGCATCCCTAACGGTTGAAACACTTTGAGCAATGATAAAAACTGTAGCATCGGCAATTTCAGGCTTAAGTGCTGCTCGTAACCTAGCATCCGTTTTAAAATCTAAAGCGGAAAAGCTATCATCAAAAATATAAATCTCAGCTTTTCTAATTAAAGCACGGGCAATTGAAAGACGTTGCTTCTGTCCGCCCGAAACATTAGTTCCACCCTGGGCAATAGGATGATTAAAGCCTGCTTCTAGCCCAGAAACAAACTCTGTCGCTTGGGCAACCTGTATTGCATGCTCAATCTCAACCATGGTAGCATCTTGTTTGCCGTATTTTATATTTTCAGCAATAGTACCCGAAAAAAGTACCGTTTTTTGAGGAATAAAACCGATCTTAGCACGGAGCACTTTCTGACTCATTTCCCGAACATCGACTCCATCAACCAAAACACTGCCACTTTCCACATCATAGAAACGGGTCATTAAATTAACTAACGTAGATTTCCCTGAACCAGTACCTCCAATAATTGCTGTCAGTTCACCTGGTTTTACACTAAAGGTTATCTTGTTAAGAGCTGGTTGGTCTGCGCCAGGATATCTAAAGGACACATCTTTAAATTCAACAAAGCCTCTTTCTCTATCTGCTTGTTTTGATTTTTCAGGATCAATAATATCAAGATCTGTTTCAAGGACTTCATTTATTCTTACTGCCGAAACCTGAGCACGGGGTATCATAATAAATAACATGACAAGCATGAGCAAGGAGAATAAAATTTGAGTAGCATATTGAATAAAGGCTAAAAGTGACCCAATTTGCATAGTTCCCTCTTCAATTCTAAGAGCACCAAACCAAACGAGTGCCACTGTGGTTAAGTTCATAATCAGCATCATAGCCGGCATTAAGACAGCCATGACTAAATTGACCTTAATTGCGTTGTCCATGAGGTCAGCGTTGGCATCATCAAATCGCATTCTTTCTTTTTCGATGCGATTAAAAGCGCGTACGACTCTGATACCGGTAAGTTTTTCTCGCAAAACAAGATTTAATTTATCGATCTTTTGCTGCATTACCTTAAATAGAGGCAAACCTCTTTTCAAGGTAACACCTATGACACCAAACAGGACTGGAATTGTAACCACCAGTACCCAGGCTAACGGCGTATCCTGTTTTAAGGCCATAATAACTCCGCCAATGCAAGTTAATGGCGCAGTAATCATCATGCTGAGAATTAAAACCGATACTTGCTGAATTTGAGTTACATCATTCGTCGTTCTGGTAATGAGGGTGGCAGTTCCTAATTTATCAAACTCATGCAAGGAAAAACTTTCAACCTTAGCAAAAATCTTTTCACGCAATAGTTTCCCAAAACCAACAGCTGTTTTAGAGGAGAGGTAAGTCGCGATAATTGCGCATAAAGTTCCTCCTGCTGCAATGAGTAACATGAAACCACCAATTTTTAGAATATAGTTTACATCTTTGTTAGCTAAGCCTTTATCAACAATATCTGCCATTAAGGTTGGTAGATAGAGATCCGAAAGCACTTGGATAAAAAGAAGTACAATCACAACAGCTATCTGTATGCTGTATTGTTTTAGAAATTTAAATAATTTAAACATACATATCCCCTTGTCTATTAAATAGTTAAGCTTACTTTACTGTGTTACTCAAAAGTTTTTTAAGAGTATTAAGACCCTTGAAAATATTATTAAGATCTTCAGCAGTACCTTGGTTCATCACATGCTCAAGATTAAGCTTAAAATTTTCATGCATGTCTTGATGCATCTCCTTAAAATGAGGAGAAATACTTACATAAACAACTCTTCGATCCTCTTGACTGCGTTCTCTTACCACCATCCCTTGTTTTTCAAGCCGATCGAGAATCCCTGATACAGTACTATTAGGTAAACAAAGCTTACTACTGAGTTCCGTTATCTTGATCCTCTTTTCTGTGCTTAAGAGTCGAAGTACCATAACTTCTATTGCCGTAATACCTGAATCCTTAAATACTTTACTCATGCTTTGCTTAAAAAGGATCATCACTTCCTGAAAAAGGTTTGCTACTTTAGTGCTTTCATTAGTATCAACAGTATCTACCATTTTTTCTCCACTCCTCAAATCATTTCGGATATGTTTAATTCATCTACGTACATTTCGGATACGTATATTTCAAATACGTTTATTTCGAATACGTTTATTTCGTCTACGAAATATATTACTCTTAAAATTATTGATAGTCAACTGAGAAACTTAATCTCCTATATAGGATATTGAAAAAATTTACATATACTATAATTGTCTCTCGAAAAATACGACTCCATTCCCATATCTGAGAAATAACACTTGTTGTAAATTACCATTTATTTCAGCATATACTTTCCCATCAGTAACTTTATTAAGGGTAAACAACTGGAGAAAACTTGAATCTAGAAGTATAAAAGAGGTACTCACAAAGATAATTGTGAGTACCCCTTTTATACTAGTCAGTGCAGATGCACTATCTTACAATCCCACGATTCACAAAATCCTGTTTGAGGATCTCTAATCTCTTCGTTCCATCTATTCGTTTCTGCCTCATTTCCTCTTGAATTGCTTTTGTTTCCTCGATGCCTTTTACAATGGTCTGCCAAGATTGTTCCAAGGTTTCGATACTAACTGAACTCCCCGAGGCAAGTTTGGCCACCATTTTTGATTGCAAGGCCGTGTTTTCAGCATTTCTCAGTAATAGTTCGTTTGTCTTCTCATCTAAAGCGCTCATCGCTTTTGCTTGAACTGACTGACGTTTTAACATGATTGCTTGAACTAAGCACTGTTTAAAGATGGGCATCGTAATAACAAACGCGGAATTGATTTTGCGCACCAAATTATAATTGCCATATTCAATCGCCTTAATGGTGGGCATACTTTGCACTGCGACGTTTTCTGCAAGTTGCAAATCATAAATTCTTTGTTCCATAATTTCTTGCACTTGCATTAAATTATTGACGTTCATTTGGTCAAGTCGGTCGGCCGTCTGGTTGGCTTTAGCTTGAGCTGCAGGAAGGATATTATTCTTTAGTTCTGCAAGTACCATTTGACCCGCGTAAATATATTGCCCTAACTGCTCATAATACTCCGTGTTCTTCGTAAACATATCCTCTAAATGTTTATTGGCAATATTAATTTCCGCTTCATACTTTTTAAGCGTAACAAAAACTTTGTCCACTTCATCGCCCATCGAGTTGTATTTTTGGAAGAGGGCTTCAACAGAATTTTTAGCTTTAGAGAAGATCTTACCGATAAAACTAGGAGGTTTTTCTTCAAAATCCTTGATATCAAATTTATCCATGATCTTATTCAGTTGAATCAAAAGCTCACCTGAATCCTCAACCTTAGTCGTTTGCATGGAGTGTAGGATAGCGTCCGAGAAACGAGCAACCTCTTCCGCGGAGTTCTTACCGAATGTCATGATAGAGCTAACATCTTCAAGATTAATTTGTCGCACAATACTGCGAACTTCAGGGCTTTCTTGGACTTTGGCCATTACTTCATGTTTCTTCTTTTCGAGATCAAACTCTGGCACAGGTGCCGGTACTAAGCTTTTTTCCTCTGTTAAGGTGGTTGTAAAGCCTTGAATTTCCATTTTTAATCCCCTTTTCAAAAAAAATTAGGCGTATTAACGACGGTTGAAAAATCTAGATAAAAGTCCCAGTTTCGGAGTTGTTGGCGTTGGAATACTGCTTAAGAGTGGAAGCGCTAAGTCGTATTTCACTAAAGGAAGCTGATGAACATCCAAAAGACTCGGTTTGATATACTGTTCAATGGTTCTGTAGTTCGTTGGTGTAAAAATAACAACGTCTAAACCTATAAGATTAAAATAGGCAAGTAAGATGGAGTCATTCTCACTGAAGGATTCTTTTTCATGATCATACACTATCAATTTAGGTATCTCTTGAGGATAGTCAAAAACTTCGATGAGCTTAATTAGGGATTCCTCCATGGTTAAGATCGTCATGATTATTTTTAGCTTGAATTTCTCATCAACCGTTACCAAGAACATTCCTGAGTCAATAAGTTCATTGATCTTAACCATTAGAAAATGCTGTAAAGGCTCTTTAAGATAGCCAAACCGGTAATGCCGACTTTTCCAAACTTTGGATTCATCCAAAAGTCCGTCCTCATTCAGTAAATAGTCGGTCTGGTAAAGCTCCTGCTTAGTATAGCTTATTTGGGTGAATGGGACATCCTGGATAATTTTTGTATGGGAGAAGAGGCAAGTGTTTTGAGGTCTTGCCAATAATCGGCTATTTCCTCGCTAACCCCATTAATTTTGGCAAATAGGTTCGGAACATAAACCTTTTTATTTTGAACTTTAAACTCTGGTCGAAGTTT
>NZ_JYNH01000084.1 GCF_000960765.1 Desulfosporosinus sp. I2
AATTTCGGAATATTAAAAAAATTAAAAGGAGAATGATTGAAAATGTTGATTATTTTAATAATAGGTACATGTTTCTTGCAATATTATTTTTCTGTTAAGAAAAAATAAATGGTTAGGCTTAATAATTCCAATTATAAATATATTATATTCTCTTGTAACAATATATATGGTATCTTCGTTTTTAAATAATTTCAAAATATCGGATTCAATTTTTCAATTTCTTATTATTAATATTACAACAATCATTTTCTTAACTATTTATTATTTTTGTAGAAGAAAAGTTAAAAAAAATGAAATTGATAAAATGAATATTCAAGATTTATAGTACCTCAATCTGGCGTTTGACAGTAAAAAAACTGAAACCTCGGCTTTGAAGTATAGTTTTTTGAACTCAACTGTCAAAATGGGGTTTGATGGGAAACCCTAACATCAAGAGAGAGCATCGCTATCTACCAATAAAGTAGTTTTGAGATGCTCCCTCTATTTTTAGATTATGATTCTGGACAACAATGCCTATTAATAGCTTTCTAACCAACCACCAGCATCGTTATCAACATCTCCCCATACTCCAAGTTCAGCACTACCATATTGGATGCCATAACCCTCAATCATAGCACCAAATGTTACATCATTAGTAGAGTATGCAGTTGTACCATCATCCCATTCTGTTGGCTCATCTCCCCACTCACTCATAAGTAATGGGTTATAGTTTATAGATGTCCAATGACGACTTCCTTGAATGTCTATTATACTTGTTCCATCATGGGAGTAGTTTACATAACTAGTAGTTTGGAGTATTTTGACACCAAAAAGAGTTACGTATCTTTGATAGGTTGCTTTTCTATATTCAACTGTGGACATTATAGAAAAGTTTTTTGATGCAATATTAATAGGTTCATTAGTTTCAGTCAAAGTTACAATGACATCACCATTAGCTAAGCTTTTCGATTCTCCCGGTTTCAAAGGTGTAGAAAAAGCATTTGCAAAAAGCTTTCCGTCTTTCAAATAGCCAACAAATTTGTCTTTTTGTTCTTTAGTTAAATTTTGGTACTTTGTCAATACCTTTTTAGCATCGGAATCATTGGTTTTCCCTTTTAACCACGTTTCATAATCATTAGCTGATTCAACTTTACTATAAGAAGGCTGTATAGACTGTGTAGTATCTGTTTTAGCATAGGCAACCGATGACATCGTCAAAATAATTAATGTAACACACGAAATTAAAGACAAAATTTTCTTTTTCAACATCTTAATAATACCTCCTAAAAATATAATATTACCCTTCATACAAATGCTTTAACTTTTTTAAACAGAATACTTAACTGCCCATTGGAACCACCGCCTCTCTGGTACTTATGCTTAAAGTTAAGATTGATTTATGCCCCCAAATTATGCCACCACAAATGTATTTTTATAATATCATCAAAAACTCTTTATGCAGTAAGATAGAAAAACTAGTATATTTTTTTGGTAAAACTTAAAGTTTTAGATATCGGAAATGGAACCTGTTTATTTTGCCACAGATGCTATAATAACCGTACGCAGAGTTTCCGCACCAGTATTGTTTTCTGCCACAGTAAACGTGCCAGGACAAAGTATAGCGTTCGGACATCACAAGAGCGGCGGTCCTCTCTGTTCAGGGCATGGCCGCCGCTCTTTTTTTTGCGATCATCTTCCCTGTTAATTCTTTTAGAGTATATATAGGAAAGGTTCCTCGATTCCAACCAACTGAAGCAAGCTGTGCTTCGGTATATTCTAATGCCGCATATCCTTCCTTAATGACAGTTTGTCCGGCATCCTGTATGACAATAGTGATTTTATATTCCATCAAACATTTTGTTTGTGGAACATACCACGTAAAAGTTTTCCCAACAACTGGGGGAACACTGGATGTTTGTGCTTTTAGTGTGCCATAGTCAGTTGCAGTCCCCCGGACAGTTACACTGTCAAGGGAATCCGCTCCAATATTTCCAACCTAAACGTTTATTTTATCATAATATGGTGTTATAGTGATCGGTACACCATTTGGCAATGACTTTTGTTCAGACTCAGGGGAATTTGAAACATTATCATTTACAAAAGTCATCTGGTTTTTACTTCCTTTCCGCTTAGCCGAAAGACGCTTTTTCGCGAGAAATATAACAACAATGCATGGAGTGATTGGTGGAAGACCGCTACCCGTATATGGAGGCATTCTCAGATAAAGAGGCAGAAAGTTGGCTGCTGGCGCATGTTCACGCGCTGGAATGGATGGGGGTCGTGCTAAGATTGCTCCCTCCTTCAACTTGAGTTCCCGGATTGTGTAACGAGAGACCCTAAAAACCTGCGTAAATGCAAAGAAGCTCCATTGTCATAAATGCTTTAAGTGTAACAATGAATTAATGAACAAATTTACGGCGAGGCCTTGATGTTACAGCATTCTTAAATTGACCTCGTTATAAATTCCGGGAACTTAGGTTTCAAAATAGCGCCATCAGGACTGGACCTGATCGAACAAATTACTCTGCGGAATTTAAAGCCAGAGTCGTATTAGAGATATTATCAGAAACCACAATGAGTATAACGATCACCTGTTTTAACAGTTAAGAAAGAAACAGTTATGTTTAATATGACTGTATAATATTATAGATATATTAGTCTGTCAATATATAATTTAGTTATTTTTTGCTTTACAATCTATCAATTTTTGTATAATATTATATTACCTATCGTTAGATTACATTAGAAATGAGGCTATAAACTTGGTGGGAAAAGATACTTTAGATTTAACAAAAAACGAGCTGGAAATTATGAGTCTCATGTGGGTACAGCATAAACCCCTTTCCCGTTCTGAAATTATTGAGCTTTCCCCTGAAAGATCATGGAAAGCCAGTTCGATTCATATCTTGTTAAATCAGTTATTAGAAAAAAAAGCCATCGTGGTTGATGGCTATGTAAAGACCGGGAAAAATTACGGAAGAACCTATTCCGCTGCAATAACTCCGGAAGAGTATCAAGCGATGCAAGTCAAACAAGGCGCCGTTTTTTTTCAGTCTAAATCAGCTGCTCTCACCAGCCTCGTATCGGAGCTTGTAAAAGACGAAGATATCGATGATGAAACGCTGGATAGGCTGGAAGCTATATTGCGTGAGAAGAGGCGCGGAGGTTAATAGGATATGATGATTACGGCCTATTCAGTTCTTACGGCTATCATATGGTGCAACGTATTTATTTGCGTTGTAGCGCTGATAAGGCGACGTGACAGTTTTATTATTTATTTCAGCATTTTTCCGTTGCTTTTTTGGGTGTTTGCCAGTATTTTTCGGCTGCTGTGTTCTATAGAACTTCCAATCACAACCGTCATCCGATCTGAAGTGATCTTACCGGCTGTAATAGATTCTTTTACAAACCACTGTTCATTGTGGGTAACAGCGACAGTACCGTAAATATCGCAACTATACTGATTGTTATCTGGGCAGGGGGATGTTTCTATCACATTCAAAAATACATAAGGTCATTAATACGGTAAAATTAAAGACAATCGATAGTGAGCCGTATTTAACATTACCAATAAAATAAACAAAATATACGGAAAGGGGACTCTATTAAGATGAGGAGAGTTTTAACCGGTTTTTCTATTTTTGCCTTAACGGTGGTCTTTCTAGGAGGTGGTTTTTCTTCTGCGGGTGAAGTCTATGCAGCTGAAATAAACAGCAAGCTGAACATTTCAGGCTATGAAGAGACTTCGGTGGCTCGCGCCGAAGAAACTGTTTGGTATTACCGGCTACAAAATGGTGTAACGGAAAAGCGTCTGTGGTCTATTACCAGAAGAGTATGGCTCACCGATTGGATGCCCGCGTAACCAAGTGATGTAATTATAGAAACTTAGAAATGATGTCACAACTCATCCTTTTCCAGCTGCCCGCCGCAGGAATAATAGGAACCATGGTCCTGCCAATCGAGCATGTATTTGACGCCCGCCAAGTCGATCTTGATCAGTCCTCCGGTGACTTTCCTGCCGTCAAACTCAAGTTCAACGGGTTCCATACTTGAATTTGGCGGCAGATTGGTATGCGGCACCGGTCCCTGGGTAACAATCAACAACGGGGTTTGCTCACCCAGGACGGAATAGGTACCGAGCAGTACCCCTTTCCCCTCTTTTACTTCAACCCATTGGTGTTTGATCTTATAGTTTTGACCGGCTAAACTATAGGGCGCTTGATCTAAACGCTCTGCTGCCTCAGTCAGAGTTATATCCTGAGGCAAATGGAGGATTTGACTGTTTTCTTCCTCAATGGTTACCCCTTCAGGAAGGTCCAGTTCAAACAGGGAATCAGGCAGTCCCTGATTGAGGCGAAGCTCCCTCACTTCCCGACGGTTTACCAGTTCTCCTTTGACATTATAATATTCCGTTCGTATTGGCATCCAGGTTTCTTTGTCCATCCAGTGATGAGTATTCATTTCCCCCAGCCCGGGAACTTGTTCACTGAATTGGACATGAAGAACCGGTCGACCTTGCAGATATTCCGTACCTAAGATCCGACTGGATTTATTCTCGGCCATCGCCTTGAGACTGTCCGGGAAATTAAAGTTGCCACGTTCTCTGTATTCCTGACTTAAGATAAGTTTTCTGACTTGGCGCTTATCGGCAAGCCAAGTCAGCATTATTCCGTCTTTTATAATGACCGTTATGGGACCCGTTGCCCCACTGTCCCCATCAGTCCGATAGCAATCAGGCTTCTTGAACCAGATATGGGAGGTCATGGTCGTCGGTTTTCCCTGCTCAAAGAAAGTCGCATCCACGATTTCCTCGTAATCCTCTGTTTTCTCTATCACCGCCTGCACCTTATCCTTAATCTCGGCTACGGAAAGGGTCATTTTTCCGGTCAGAGAATGCAAGAATGTCAAAAAGTCCTTTTGCTTTTTCATCTCCTGTTGCCATGCAGGGTTTTGCGCCAGTTCTTGTTCAAAGGCATTTCTGGCCGCTGCCTCCATGGTTCCTTCCAAATAGTCACATATTCGGTCCTTTATATCTGATGGCTCTAGCGTCATGTCTACTCGCTCCTTTGGCTTTTTTCTATACTGCTTCAGTGTCTCCTGCAGACGGGCCCTCGCCCTAAATAATCGCGACTTGACCGTTCCCAGCGGAAGATTGTGTTCTTCCGAAGCTTCCTGCAAATTCAATCCTCTTACATCAATGTCCAGCAGGATTTGCTGTTGTTCCAGAGGCAGCCTTTGAATTGCCTGCCCCAATTCCAGCTTGAGCGTGACAGCATCCTCAACAGACAATTCCCCGGTGCTCAGTAGTTCCGGTGTTATCCCCGGCATTACTCTGCTACTCAAGCGCAGCAATAGGTATAGTTCATTGGTTAATATCCGCCGCCACCAACCGGTAAAAGCGCCGTCATCGTTTAAACCTGACAGGTTATTAAAAACCTTCAGCATCGTGTTTTGTACAGCGTCCTGGGCCAGATCCTTATCTCTCAGCAGGCAGAAAGCCTGTTTGGAGGCCTGGGGATAGATTTCCCGGATTAATTCTTCCCAAGCGTCAAGGTCGCCCTGCCGAGCCCTCCCAATCAGATCTTTTTTCACGCTTTGATCCTCACCTCAACTATTTCAATTCGAAATGCATTTCAGTACTTAGGATTCATAATGGGGTTAAAAAGTTCCACTGTTTTTAAATATTATCATAAGCCTAGTCTAGGCATTTTTATTTATCTTCTATTTTGTATATAACAAAGGACCCATATGTAGGCTGGTTGCATATTTTACAATTCATGGGTATAATATAAGAAAAGGACTGATGTGTTGCAAGCACGCCAGCCCGGCAGATTGTCTAACCAAACGGTTAGCCCGAATTAGAGATTACAAGAAATAACCGCCATCCGGCTAGGGGCGGTTATTTCTTCTTCATGATCATAACACATAATCTTCCAGACAAAAAGATGAAACTTTTCTCTGACTATTCACAGAGTTCAGGCCGCCTCACAAAACGAGGCGGCCTGATTTGTTCCGCTGCCAAAGGTTAAACTTGAAGGATTCTGTTCCTCACAGCGATGCTAAGGTCCTGTTCCTTCACTATCAATCCTCCAACCGCTTTTATTTAACTATCTCTCTCATAAGGAGTTATTGCCCATTTGACACAACCGTCTTTTTGGCGTCCAAAAACATCGTAACCTTCCAAAATATTATTTAAAGGTTTTTTGTGTGTTAGCATAAAACGTGCATCTAGTTTACCTTCTTGTATTTTTTGCAGCATTTCTCCAATACCTTCTGCTTTATGAATTCCCATTTTTATTGTAAGGTTCTTAGAGAAAATTTTATCCATGTGTATGGTTAAAGGTTTAGAAAATACTGCTACTGTAGACACGATTCCGCCAAATTTAGTAATTCTTGTGGCAAGTTCAAAAGTTTGTTGGACACCACCCGATTCGATGGTTGCATCCACGCCGGCCCCATTGGTGATCTCTTTAATTCTCTCTTTAACATTTTCTGTGCTTGAATTGATAACCGCATCAACTGCGTGATTACGTTGTAAAAGTTCTAAACGCTCAGGCAACAAATCAATGGCAATCACTTTCTTTGCTCCAAAAATTGATTTGGCAATTAAACAAGCTGACATTCCAACAGGGCCAACCCCGATAACGGCAACTGTTTTTTCGGGATTAACTTCCGCATTTTTCACGCCAAACCAACCTGTTGCTAACATATCGGGTAAGAGAATGACATCTTCTTCTTTTAAGTCGCCGGGTATGGGTATGCAGAACATGTCCGCTTTGGGTATCAGTACATATTCCGCTTGTGACCCTTCGAGTTTCCCAACACCAAATATACCATATTTCTCACATAAGCTCGGCATGCCGCTTTGGCACATTTTACATCGGCCACAGAATACAGCTGGAAAAACAATACAACGCATGCCAGGTTTTAGATGTGTAACCTCAGAGCCGGTTTCGACGATTTCTACACAAAACTCATGGCCTACTATTTTGGGTATCGAAGCGGTTGGAATATGGCCTTGCACCATATGAATATCGCTTGTACAAATTGCTGCTAAAGTAACTTTACCAATAGCATCCGTGGGGCTGGTGATTTTAGGTACCGGCACATCATCTAAGCTATAGTTGCCTGGCCCATGATAGACCAGAGCTTTCATCATCCCCTGCAACATCTCTTCAACTCCTTTAGTATCTCTGATTCAACATTAATTAAGAAATGAATGTTCATTCATAATCTTCTAAGTATTATAACACATAAAATAATATTTAAAATATTCTTAACTTAACTTTTTATAGCGAAAGTTTTTCACAACGATAGCTGCATTTTGCGGCTGATCAGCTTCCAGCTTCCAGTTTCAAATCTTAGGTAAACGAAAACCGATGAGCGGATTCATGTTATTAACCTAAGAATTTCAGTTAACTAAGGCTAATTGTAGAGACCGCGGTAAAACCAAGATCTAAATTTGTCTGAAATGGAATCAAAAACTGGTATAATTAAAAGTAAACGTATAAGTTTCGAGGTGTTAACGTGCAAATCGGATCAATTCCTAACACTATTGTAGCAATGCCTGGTAAGGATTGGTTTCAAATAGGGCAAAAGATAATCATTGAAATGTTAAGCCAGGTAGACGATGGCAAAGCGACTATTTTGGTTAATGGAAAATCACTTCAAGCTTCTTTAGAGTTCGAAGCAAAACCCGGGGATAAATTTCAGGCTGTTGTTAAAAACTTTTTGAACAATACGTTAGTTCTAAGCCGGGATACTGAAGTTCAGAAATCTATTATCGCTATGCCTGGCAAGGACTCGTTTCAAATAGGGCAAAAGATAATCGTTGAAATGTTAAGCCAGGCAGACGATGGCAAAGCGTCTATTTTGGCTAATGGAAAATCAGTTCAAGCTTTTTTAGATTTCGAAGCAAAACCTGGGGATAAATTTCAGGCTGTCGTTAAAAACTTTTTGAACAATACGTTAGTTCTAAGCCGGGATACTGAAGTTCAGAAACCAGTGGAATCCGTCCTATCAAACACGTTAAATACGGTATTGGCTAATCGCGGTTTACCTAATAATGAGTTATTTGTTTATTTATTAAACGATGCGCAAACTGCTTCATATCCAGAAATCCTCAAAAATTCTGATCTTCCGGAAGAACTATTACAAAAATTTTATGATTTAATACCCAGCTTAAAAGGGCTGTCAAAACAAGAAACAGCAGGACAATTAAAATCCTTTTTAAAACTACTTGGACTAAATTATGAGCACCGATTGTTTGATAGTTTAATCAAAGGACAAGGGGGAAATTTTGAGGAACTTGCTCAGTTAAAAGATACCCTAAAAGCCCAGCTTCTTAGCCTGACGAACACTCACCCCTCTTCATCGGTTATTAATCAATTATTAGATAAGATCACAGGCCAGCAATTATGGCACGATACCGGTGTGGATGGTAATGGTTATATGTTAGCCGAAATTCCTATTAGACATGACCAGGAAGTCAAATCAATTAAACTTGCCATTCAAGGAAGCCGTAAAAATGGTAAGCTTGATCCTCAACACTGTCGCATCGCATTACAAACTGAAACACCTAATCTCGGACCGATTGGCATTGATGCTTTCTTTTCTATGAATCAACTTTCGTTAAGTCTATTAACGAAAAATCCAGACACTTTATCAGTACTTATTGATGGTCTGATGCCCGAAGTAAAAAGGAACTTTCAAATGATAGGCGTTAACTTAACCTCTATTCATCTCAAACCTTTAGATAATTCGGAATTTCATACATTGCTTAAAGGAGAAGCAAAGAACGGAGTGGACGTATTGACATGAAAGAAAAAGCAGTTGCCTTAGCTTACGATCAGATCGGGGCCTCAAAAATAGTACTCTCAGGGCAAGGTGAAGTTGCACGACATTTGATCGAAGCTGCTCAGGAACTAGGTATTCCAATACAAACGGATGCCCAATTAGTCGAAGCTTTAATAAAAATTGATATTGGTCAAGAGATCCCACCAGAACTCTATAAACCGTGGCTGAAATTCTTGAGTTAATTTTTAGATTGGATTCTGAATGGAGTGTATATTACGATTCGACGACGGAGCCACTGTTCCGGTAATCATAAGCCCCTTCTCCTCAAGGCATTTATTAATAACCTGCGCCGGATGTTTGATGACAATTTGCTGCAACTGAAGCTCCCAGGGCTATCATTTCTTTTGTTTTAATGTCTGCGTCCGTTCATTGACCGCTTTCCTGAGTTCCTGATTGGTCATTCCTTCGATATCCATATCAATGATAAATTGCGCCCGTTCCTCCTTTGGGATACCTAAAAGAAGCACCGCCTGGCTGTAGTTTAGATTCGGATTCGGATTCGAATCCGAATTTGAGGAGGTAAGCTGTTCGGCTCCGTACTCTTTGAAGATACGCATCAGTTTATTGGCCCTGCTCTGGGAGAAATCGACCGACTCCTCCAGCCACTTGCCTGTAGACGCAGACCATTTGCCGTTCGATCCCAATGAGACAAAGGCTTCCCTGAGAGAAATAAATCGCGGGGAAGCCTTTATGGTTGAGGGAGAATAGTCCTTTTCCGACTTGTTCAAGGTCACGAAAAACACATCCAGCTTCTTCTCAGCTAGGTTGAGAACTCCTTCACGAAATGGGCTTCTCTTTCGTTCCGTATGCTTTCCCAGAGCCTTGGATGTTGATTTGTATACTTTTTTGGGGATCGGGAGCAGCATTGTCAGTTATTTGGCCCCGATTTCCGGCATAGCGTCCCAGGTTTGCCCAAGCAATAACCGTCCATTTTTCTTCTTGTTTATTCCACCCCATTGTTTGAAATAAAAGCTAACACCTTGTTGATCGCATTCATTCTTGATTGACAATACCCACTCAGAGTCCATCCTTCGAGACTTAAACCCACTTTCTCCACCAACAATCGCCCAGTCCACGCCCGTTAAATCAAGGTTTTTAACCTCATCTATTAGCGGTTCAAAGGAAATAAATCGGACCTTCGCATTTACTTTCCTCAAGGAATCAATGCGGTATTTATATTGATCGCTTTCGACGGTTACCCCTTGCCAGACGTTAGAGCTCCAGTTCAGATAAGGAGCCAGTTCTTCAAGTCGTTCTGCTCTCTTCGTTAGAACTTGGAAGGTATGCCAGGATGCTTTGTTCATAATCCTAAAAATCCTTTGGATAAAATCTAAAGGGATGTCTTCATGGAACAGATCCGACATGGAATTTACGAAGATTAGAGAAGGTTTTTTCCACTTTAAAGGATCAGTCAGGCAATATTCGTGGAGTGTAACCTCAAATCCATTAACATATTTCTTATTTCCCATTAACTTTAGACGTTGCGCCATGACAGCAGCATAACAGTTTTTACATCCATCAGATATCTTCGTACAACCGGTAACCGGGTTCCAAGTATTTTCTGTCCATTCAATTTTTGATTTAGACATTTTTATCGCCTCGTTTTATAAATTACTATTAACTGTGTGTTAAAATGTGGTCCACAGCTTTTAGAGAAAGATTTATTGCAGAAGATGATAGATTGCTTACAGCAAAACACAATAGAAATAACGGTGAGTTGTTTTTAGGATTTCGCAAGGTAAGAGGATTCGAAGATACTCCCGGAAATACTGCTTTTAATCGTTTAATTATGTAGGCTTTAATTTGTTCGATTGAAGCTCTTGTCAACATCACCGAATAATGTCAGTTGGGGTGATTCTTTATATATTTCCTGTTCCCACATAGTAGTCCCTAATACTTGATGAAGTTTCAGCCTATGAGATTCAGGGATATTTCCATGTCGAGGTAATACCCTATTAACGGCTGATAGCGGGAAAAGATACCAAACGTCGAACGCTTTCGTATTTGCTATTGAAGATAAGGAATCCCAATTCAAATTCATAGCATACGGATCAAGGAAAATTACCCCGCGCCAATAATTACTAAACCACGAAAAGGAATCTATCGTTTTCAAAAGTTGGTTACAGTCACCCAACAAGAACTCAATATTCTTATTTGTAGCCTTCTGAGTAATATTGTCTTCTAACTTTTTCAGATATTCATGATTACTGTCAATGAAAATATACCGATCGAATGGGTAGTCAATTGCTCTTACAGCCGAGCCAGGGATAGATCCGATACCTGGGATATCGACATCTCCACTACCTGCGAATGCATCAATATAACATAGCTTAAAGTTTTGGTTTTTCATAGCTTGCACAAAAAAACTCAAATATTTCTCCAATATGTCCAATTTCAGTAGGGTCCACGGTCCACCAAATGCTTGCACCTTATCCCCTCCTTTTAAGAACATTTGTTCCATTACCATTCTAATCCCTGTAATAGATTGTTACAATAGGTAACCCAAAATATTCCACAGATAAAGTTCATAACAGATTCCACTTAACCATTCACCAAAGGTATTAATCTCTTAGCAAGCACCTAATACCACTCGCTTCAAAAGGCTAACGCGAGACAAAAGTTGTCTCGCGTTGCTTCATTTTTCTATGCTTAATATTAGTTGCTATTAATATCACTATACACGCAAGATAGTTTCTAGCCGTTTATTGATTAATTCCATATCAAAGTTTCTGTACCATTGGCTCTGAGCCCACTTCTGCATCGATTCATAGTCAACATGGTTCGGATCTGCCATGATTTTTAAAAATTCCACGTATCCCGGAATGCCCCCCACATCTTCCGGTGGTGCATTACCTTCCCCCATTAAGCAAACCGGATAGGTTTTATTATGCTCAGTATTTGTCCCCCGAATGGTAATTTCATGCTCCCAGTTGTCGCCGTAATCATAGCAATAAGTAATCTTATAACGCTGCCTGGCATATTCCGAGAAGCTAACCTCTGAATCTAAACGCATTGGGCAGTCCGGCCTTGGTTCAAAAACTTCTTCAAATTCACTAATCACCTTTAAAACGCACTTATTTGCCTCGTCCAAAATATCAAAATCATACATATGATAACTTTTCCAACCGAATACTGCTTGTAATATGATATGAAGCTGTTTAAACGTAATATCTACAGGAGTAATAACTCGTCTCCAGGCTGTGTGGCGATCTAAATTCAGCTTGACCATTATATCGACTGCCTCACACTTAACGATTTCTTCCCCGGCAAAAAGCTTGAAATCCCTGTATAAAAGGGCATGTGGGTATGTATAATCAGCTTCCTGGGTAATTTTTATAAGATCATTATTCATCCTTTTGGCAACGTTAGTCTGATAAAGTTCCTTTGTTTCTAAGCTATCATCAAATATGTTTACCCGTTCACAGGCTTTATTGAGGCGAGCAACATATTTAGCACCTCTGGTCTTAGAGAAAACTAACTCTCCAGCTACTTTCAAATACCTTTCGATGATTTCGCTCTTTATTTTCTCGTCTCTCAAGCAATTTCTAATTCCTTGGATAAGTAACTCATTTATGTGTTTGAAATCTTTTGCTTTCAAACCATGCAGGACAAATCCATATCGATTGCTGTCGTTGACTGCGACAAGTGTCTTTCTGCGCTTCACCGTGATTAAATGCACACTCCAACAAAATAAATCGTTTTCTTCAGTTCCTTTCCCAGGCACTATCCCCATCTCGTCATTTAGTTTTTTTGTACAGCATATTTGCATTTTTTCCCTCCTAAGTCCAAGAACTTAATCATATATCTATTAGACGAGATTCTAAGCCTTTTTAGATGTTCGCTTCGCTATGCTGCACGGGTTATATCCTCCTGCGTACAATTTACCAAGCCTCATTCCCACAAGAGCCGCGAGCTCTTTTATTGTGGTTACTCCCCTGGCAGATAAGGCTGACAATAAGACATTACCACAGGCGATGGCATCTTCTAAAGCGTTATGATGGGCAAAATCGTGGTTTAGAAATTTGCAAACCGTATCAAGTTTATAGTTATCTAAGCCACTCCACGTCTTAAGCGCCGTTTTGTAGGTACATAAATAGTCTACTTCAGGATATGGAATTTCGTATAAGTCTAAAATATGACGCAACACCGACATATCAAAGGAAGCGTTGTGCGCAATAACATAGGCATTCTCAAAGAGAGGACTAATCTGCCCATAAATGAGATCGAATTCTGGAGCGTCCTTTACATCTTGCGCTTTAATTCCATGGATTGAGACATTTAAAGGGTCGAAGTAATTATACCGAGGATGTGGTTTTATAAGCCAATAGTTAGTATCGACGATCTGTCCTTCTTCAAGAACTGCAATTCCAACCGAGCAGGCGCTGCCAATAAATCCGTTCGCGGTTTCAAAATCTATACACACGGCTCTCAATGAACTCTCCTCCTATTTCTCTGCATTCTTTGAGCAAGCCAGATAATTGTCTTTTGCACAGTTTTTAGCACAGTTTACTCATACACAATTCTGCTTTTTTCTGCTGAACCCTAACTGCAGCTATTGCTATTTCTAGGCGGCCCGGAACTCAAACAGAAAAGCCTGAATCACCTGAAGTCTGAAAGGCGGCCACGTGGCCGCTACTTCTCGCCTAACTTGTGGCAAGACAAACTAAGCACCGAGATATACAGTGCATCCTATCTTACTTTTAATTTTACAGCTATGATCCTCTGAACATTAACGATAGGGCCTTTTATTATTAGTCAGTCCCACCAGATAGTCGATACTGGTTTTATAGAATTCAGCAAGTTTAATAAGCGAGGTACTAGGAATATCCAGAACACCGCTTTCATATCTGGAATAGGTTGTTTGGCTTACCTTCAGCAAGGTGGCAAGCTCTTGCTGAGTCAAATCCTTGTCCTCTCGTAAATCACGCAATCGTTGGTACATGATGTTCACCCCAACACTATTTTATAGTATGCGATAATTGCATATTGATAATTATGCGAAAAACGCATAAAATAGTGAGTGTAAACCACTATTTGAGGTGAAGAACATTGGTCAATTATAAAGAAATGTATAGTATACTCTTCAACAAAATGACAGATATCATTGAAGAAATTCAGCAGATACAGCGCCAAACTGAAGAAATGTATTTAGATAGTAAAGACAGTGAATTTGTTCTTCTGAAGTCAGGTCTTAAATGAAAAAAAGCAATCCCAGGCTTAAAAAACCCCGGATTGCTTTTTTGATCGACTTCTTTATTGCTTGAGCAGTTGCTTTATTTGCTGCTCGATGTCCTTGCCAACCACGGCCTCTCCGCCGAAGATAATCGTTTCAGCCGGTTTTCTGGACTCTACAAAATCTGCTGTCTGAGCAGGGAGGTTGCTGTCTGTCAGAATGATCGGAGCCTTGTATTTTGCCGCATATACGCTGCCGGCCAGAGCATCCTGAAAATTATTTCCTGTAGCCAGGCACATGGTCTGGCTTCCTAAGTTAAAGTATTTCGCGATAGCCAGTGAGGTGGCAAAGCTGTCAGCGCCGCCGATCCTGACAATATTCTCCGCTGCCAAACCGGTGATCTCGGCAGCCTGACTCTCCGCGGCCTGGCTGATTGCCCCCTCAAGTCCGATAATATATAGTTTGCTTGGCCTGATAGCGGCGATCTCCTGACACACAGCTTCGGCGATTCCGTCTTTTTGCACCAAGAGGATGGGAAACTGATTCTGAGCCGCAGCGCTGCTGACAGCCAAAGCGTCGGGATAGTTTTCTCCACTGACCAGTACGATCGGGGTTCCCGGCTAGACGTTTAACTCTTTGGCTATTGCAACGGCGGTATCGTAACGGGTTTCCCCGGCTACCCTGATGATACGGCTAAAGCCGCTATTCTGTATTTTATCTTCCATGCCGCTGCTGACAACGGCGGTACCACCCAGAATATTGACTGTGCCCTCCGGCTCCAGCTTAGCTTTCAGGTAATTCATGACCTTTGCCTGATCTGCTTCAGAGCTGCCTACCAAGAGAATAGGTGCCTTGAGCTGATAGGCCAGAACACTTCCGGCCAAAGCGTCCGGATAAGAATCGGCTGTGGCTAAAACTACGTTGGTTATCTTATCCGGGTAAGTCGCGCCGGCAACGGACAGCGCCGTGTCGATTTTGGTTTGCCCGGCAAGCCGTGAGAGCCCGGAGGCGACAATCACCGGAGCTTGCGGGTATTTATTGTAGATGTTGTAGAGGAATCCCGCCACTTCAGCACGGGTGGTATAGGAGCGCGGATTCAGCTTATCTCCGGAACTTTCGATCAGCTCTGCATCGACCAGGGTGGCCAGGCTGTTTGCCGCATACTCGGCAATATCTCCCTTGTCGCTGAATTGATCCAGAACTCTGCAGTTATCCGATGCTTTCAGCCCTTGGTATTTCTCCAGAGCGCGGGTGGCCAACATCATCATGTCCTGTCTGGATATGCTTTCCGTCGGGTTGAACCGGTTTCCGCTGTCTGCGGCGATGCCCAGCTTTTTGGCGGTGCCTACAGCGATGTAATAGTAAGCATCCGGCTGAACATCGTCAAAGTTGTCGGTGAAGTCGGCCGTGAGCCCCAGCGTATTAACGAGCATTACCATAAAGTCAGCTTTGCTGATATTCACGTTTGGGGAGAAGGTATCATCGCCGGTTTCGCTGGTTATGCCTTTGGAGGCCAGGACCTCGATAGCCTTTCGTGCCCATTCTGCTCCGCCAAGGTCGCTGAAGGTCTTATGCACATAGGCTACTGCGTAATTGCTGAAGTGGCTGGTGAAAAAGGTCACGGTTCCCGCAGCCGGGTCGTAGCGGCCGTTGGCTACCGAAACCGCACGACCGGCACCGTCGATGTACCAGATGACGATGCCTTCGGGGTTCGCCAGTTCCTTAGCGGTGGGCGTATAGGGTATACTCACCGTCACCGGCGCGTTGGGATTGCTCCAGTCGGTCTGCTTGCCTTCGACATACAGGCTAAGCGAAATCAATGGTTTGTCGCCGATGGCGGCTTTCACATGGCCGGGCAGAGTGCTCTTATCGCCCTGACCGATGGTGATTTCGGCTTTGCTTCCGCTGATTCCTGCAACGCCGGTCAGCATATTGGTGGGCACGGTGACGCTGCCTGTATCGGTATTAAGCGTCAGTTTACCCTGAACATCCGTCGTTGACAGGTCAGAAACCGGGATACCGACGGAATAAGTATCCACGCCGGGGATTGAAGGTACCGTGATCACCGTTCCGCCCAGAGTGAGCTTCTCCGAGCCTAAGTCTATGGATGCACAACCGCTATCTCCGTCAACTGTGACGGGAAGAGTCGTTTCACTGCCGTCTCCGGCTTTAACATCCACGTTATAGGTCTGTGTTGGCGGGGTTACCGATGTTGGCGGAGTCCTGTTTCCGCCGCCACCTCCGCCTCCGCCGGTCGGGGCTGCATTGATGGTGATGATTAAAGCCTTTGTAGCGCTGCCGACAGCATTTGTCGCTTTCACGGTGAAGCTGAAGGAACTCGCCGCTGTGGGCGTACCGGATATGACGCCGCCGCTTGAAAGCGTCAGGCCGTTTGGCAGGCTGCCGCCTTCGATCGTCCAGGTGATGGGCGTGTCACCGTCAGCCGTGAGGGATCTGCTGTAAGCCGTGCCCACCCTGCCGCCCGGCAGGGTGGTTATGGTGATGGCCGGAGCCGTGCCTGTCGGTGATGCCGGAGTCAGTGTGATAACCTTTTCTCCGTACACGCCGGAGCTGTCGTTCGCCGTGGCGCGGACGGTGACCGTTCCGACGGCCGTCGCCGTAAGCAGACCGCTGGCGTCGATGGTCGCACCGCTTCCGGCTTCGATGCTCCATGTGACGCTCGTGTCGGTGGCACTCACCGGCGTCACGTCAGCCAGCATTTGCAGAGTGCTTCCGACCTGAACGCTGGATACTCCACCGGTACCCGTTACGGCAATCCCCGTAACAAGTACGGTGGGTGCCCCCCCTATGGTGAAGTTAATGGTATATACCTTGGTTGTTGAACCATCCTCGGCGGTAACCGTCACCGTGGCGCTGCCCGGCAGAGACGGAGCCGGTGTAACGGTACATCCCGCATTGGGGTCAACCGTCGTCGCAGTAATGGTGGCGCCGGATGCGCCAAAGGGCAGTACCACATCGTATTCGGTATCATCCGGGTCAAATCCGTTGACGGGTGTCCCATTAACCGCAAGACTGCTCAAATCGGCATTACTGCTCGGAACATAGCCGTCCACAACTTCTACGGTGAAGGTTGCCGCAGCTCCGGTGTCGAAGGTGATATCGAAATCAAGGGCGGCACCCGTCGTATGCGTAAGGCCTGACAGGCAGCTGTCCTTGATGGTCAACTCATTACCGACAAGGGTGAAATCGGTATCGGCCGCCAGAGTGTCTGCGCCACAGACCACACCGGTGACGGTTGACGCGCTGTTCCATGTGATGGTTGTCGTCATATCTGCCGGAGCATTCAGGTCGTAATTGCGGGACACAGGACTGATCGTGGGCGGCGTGGTGTCGGAGACAGCAATGGTCAGCGTCGCCGCCGGGCCCGCATTGAATTCAACCGTCAGCAGCAGGCCGCCGGTGGGCTGCGTCACCAGATACTCCTTCTTTATAGTTAGAGTATTGCCTGACACGTTGTAGTTACTTGCTCCAAGGGTAGTTCCGGCCGCTTTTACATCGCTTATGCCGGTGGCGCTGCCCCATGTAACGCTGGTCTGAACGTCGGCAGGAGCAAACTTGTCAAAACTGCCGGTGTTGGGGGAAATCGTCGCGTCGCTTACCGGTGAGGGATTTACCGTTATATTGAAGTCCAGCGAATAATCCGTGCTTTCGGTCAGGCCGTTTGTTATGGTTGCTCTCACGCTGACGGTTCCCGCCACCGTAGTGGAGAGTGTATTTTCGGAAACCGTTGCGCCGGTCGTTCCCGCGTTCTGGACGCTCCAGACGATGGTCTGGTTCGTGGCGTTGGCGGGGGCGACTGAACCGATAAGCGGCAGGTCAACCCCCGCGGTTGCTGCAGCAGGTACATCGTTGATGCCTGTTACCGGCACGAAGGCGAGAGGTGCTACAGTTACACTGATACCGATGCTTAAAGAGACATTGTTCGGATTGACCACACCACTCGTCAACGTCACGGTTCCGCTCACTATGAAGGTCTGTGCGGTGGTGATGGACGGATCATAGGAACTTGAAGCCACATTCCAAGTCACATTCCCGCTGACATTGCCGTCATTGGTGACCAATGTTACCATGGACGGCAGACCCAGCGCGGAGGCCGTTTTTGCCGTGCCGTTTGCTACGCCGGTAATGGCCGTGGGTGCAGTTACGCTGACCAGGATTTTATCTAAAGGAGCATCCGCATCCACCGTGAGGGAGATATCCTCCGACGTACCGGCGAAGTCGGTTTCGTTATTTCCCTTGATTTCCTCGTTGAACAACCGCAGGGTATAGGTTCCTTCCGGCATATCTGCCGGAAGCGTGATGCTCGCGGTGCCGTCCGACTCAACCGAGCCGCCGGTCAAATCCACAAGTTTGCCGTAGTATTTTATGGTGTTGTTCGCTCCTTGAATCACGCAGGAAATGTATTTGCCTGTTCCCGTCACCGCGCCGGTAAAGCCCACCGCGAGCGCGGCCCCCGGCCTGACGGTTTTTGGACTTTTGTCGCTTACGCTCAGGTTGAGCCGAGCGGTGTCCGTATCCTTCATGGTAAATTTCATCGGGCCGGTCGGCTGTGAAAACGCCGACAGGATGTCGCTGGCGGCACCGGGCTTACCGCCTGTAGCGGGGGATGTGAAGAAGACGGATTGCAGATTCATCCGAAATGCGGGGCGGAGGGCATGGTAGGCAGTGGTAGCGCTGCCGGGAGCATCGAAAGGATTAACATTACCGGTTGAGTCTACAAACATCCCTCTAATGTTGGCAGTGCCCGGAGAACGCAGCCACCAGCCGTCCGTTCCGCTAAATAGGCGGAGGCTTGACGGAAGTTGCTGGTACTCGTAGTCGCTCAGCGGCCAAAGCTTGGCGTCATCAACCTGAGCTCCGTAAATTTTGTCGGGATCGTAAGTGGGGTCGATATAGTAGACGTTGCCGCCCTCCAAGGTACGTCCCTGAACCAAATCCTGCTCTCTTGCTGCGGGAAGTCCGTTAAACGCGGTGTCCATGGCGATTTTCAGGGTAGAGTCGCTGTAACTGCAGTATTGCGAGGCGCTTGAGTCAAATCTCAAGGTACCGCCAAAGCTCTGACCATCCTGTAAGAGCAGCGTCATGGTGTTGGCGGCGCTGTAGACACCCTGGCCGTTATTCCCGATGACCGCCCACTGCTTGCCCCCGAAGCCGAGAATTGCGGTAAGCGGTATGGAAGATGTCCAACTGCCCGTGGTGAATGTATGATCACCGCTTGACCGCATCACATTGTTCGCTTGATCCTTGAAGCCCGAGATGGTGACGGTATATTCCGTGTCGTTATTCAGACCGGTATACCCGACGGTATAGGTTTTATTGCCGTTGCTCCAGGCACCGCCGCTGAGGGCTTTCGTCTCGCCTCCGCCGCTGAGCGACACGGCACCGACGCCCGCCGAGGTATTCATCGGGTCGCTGAAGGTGATGACGATTTGGCCGCTGGTGGCCACATCCGCTGCGCCCTTCGCGGGTGTCAGCGCGGCAACGGCGGGCAGCGCATCCACCGTGAGAGAGATATCCTCCGGCGGACTGGCGAAGTCGGTGACGTTATCGCCGTTGATTTGCTCGTTGAACAGCCTCAGGGTATAGGCTCCAGCCGGCAAGTCCACGGGAAACGTGATGTCCGCCACACCGTCCGCTGACGCCGAACCGCCGGTCAGATCCTTCAGCTTGCCGTAGTATTGGACGCTGCCGTCCGCTCCCACGAGCACGCAAGAAACATATTTACCCGTTCCTGTCTTCGCCCCGGTATAAGCCACGGAAAACGTTTCGCCAGCGGAGACGGTGCGGGGGGTTTTGTCACCCACGCCCAGATTAAGGACGGCGGGGTTTGAATTTTTCAGGGTTAATTTTATTACGCTGGAGCCTGACAGCGGAGTGACCGACGACAAGGTGCTGCCCGCAGCACCGGTTTTGCCGCCTGCGGCGGGAGAGGTAAATAGAAAGGTCCCCGTATATATTTGAAAAGCGGGACGAAGACCACGGCTTGGGGAAGAGGAAGATACGTCAGTGCCTATCTCATAGAGGGTGGAATCTTTGACCATAGCCTCGGCAGAATCAATATAGCCGGGAGAACGCAGCCACCAGCCGTCAGTATCTCCGAATGCACGGGCGCTTGTCGGAAGCTGATTGTACTCAGAGACGCTCAGCGGCCAGAATTTAGCGCCTTCAACCGGGTCTCCGGCAATTTTGTCGGAGTCGTAGCTGCCTGTGCCCTGGTTGCCGCTGTCGCCCGCCAAAGTGCGATCTTGAATCAGATTCTTTTCCGTGCCGACAGGCGACCAGCCGCTGCTAAACGCCGTGTCCATCGCGGCTTTCAGTTCGGACACGCTGTAACTGTTGTTCGATGCAGCAAAAAAAGTTTTAGCGCCAACGCTTTGCCCGCTCTTCAGCAATAGGGTCATGGTATTGGCGGCACTGTATACGCCTTGCCCGTGGCTGCCGATGACCACCCATTGCTTGCCCCCAAAGCCGACGGTCGAGGCTAGAGATATGGAGGATGTGGAACCGCCCGTGGTGAATTGGTTAGCGCTGTTAGCCGTCATCGTATTGTCCGTTAAGTCCTTGAAGCCGGAGATGCTGACGGTGTATTGCGTGTCAGTGTTAAGGCCGG